>DATMJX010000140.1:0-4471 GCA_035553715.1 Methylibium sp. | reverse complement strand
GGCCGTGCTCGGCGGCGCGGGGGGCTGGGGCGCCGGCACGGGCCGCACCGTCCACCACAGTGCCGCGCCGCCGAGCACGGCCAGCGTGGCCAGCGCGGCGACCGGGAGGCCGAGCCGGCGCTGCGGTGCGGGCGCGTCGGCGCCCGGTGCGTCGAGCGGCTGCGCGGCCAGGTCGGGCACCGCGCCGCGCGCGCGCTGGGCGTCGGCCTTGCGGAGGGCGTCGAGGATGTAGGACATGGTCGTCAGGGCGCCACGGCGAGCCGCGGCTCGTCGATGCCGCTCGCGCGGTTGAGCTGCATGAAGGTGGCCGGCCCGACCTGCCCGTCGGGCTTGAGCCCGTGGTCGCGCTGGAAGGCCGCGACGCGGCTGCCGAGCTCGCCGCTGCCGGGCGCGATGCGATCGAGCCGCTGCAGCACCCAGCCGGCCAGCGGATCGCTGCGGGTCTTGACGAGGCGGCCGTCGTAGCCGGCCGGCGCGCGCCACAGCGTCGCGTAGTCGCCGCTCCACAGCACCGCGAGGTCCTTGACGCGCAGGCGGCGTGCGGCGTCGCCGGCCTGCAGCGTGACGCGTTCGCCGTCGTAGGCGCTCAACAGGGCGTAGACCGAGGCGCCGTCGACGCCGCGCAGCGTCACGATGCCGGGGCGGTCGAGGCCCCGCAGTTCCTTGAGCGTGAGGCGGCCGCGCCAGCATGGCAGGCCCTGCTGCTGCGCGGCGTCGCAGGGGTCGGCCCCGGGCGTCCCGTCGGGCAGCGGCACCCGCCACAGCCGCGCGAGCGCGCGCAGCGCGTCCCCTTCGTCGCGAAAGCCCGCGAGCACCGGCTCGGCGGCCGCCGGCGCCACCGCGTCGAGGGGCGGTGCGCTCGTCGTGGTCGTCGTGCCCGATGCCGCGGTCGACGCTGTTGCGGACGCGGCGGGTGGCAGCGCGGCCGCGGGGGGCGGCGCGGCGGCGTGAGCCGCCGATGCGGCGAGCGCCAGCGGCTCGGCGGGAACCGACGCGGCGACGGCGGGTTCGACGCCGGGCGCACTGGGCTGCGGCGCGCGCGCGGCCAGTGCCCAGCCGAGGCCGGCCGCGAGCAGCGCGCCGCCGAGCACGCCGGCGCCGACCAGCGTGGCGCGCTGCGCCAGCGTCGGCCGGGCCTTCGTCTCGTCGCGGCCCAGCACCTCCTCGGCGGCCTGCTCGACCACCGTCCGCGTGATGCGGGTCTGGCCGAGCGCGAAGGCGCCCAGCATCGCGCGGTCGGCCAGCAGGTTGATGCGCCGCGGCACGCCGCGCGTCAGCCGGTGCAGCGTGCGCAGCGCCTCGGCCTCGAAGGGCAGCGCGGTCGCGAGCCCGGCGACGACCAGGCGGTGGCGCACGTAGCGGATCGTCTCGGCCTCGGTCAGCGCGCCGAGGTGGTAGCGCGCGATCACGCGCTGGGCGAGCTGCTCGAGCTGGGGGCGCGCCAGCATGTCGCGCAGCTCGGGCTGGCCGATCAGCACGATCTGCAGCAGCTTGCGCTCGTTGGTCTCGAGATTGGTCAGCAGGCGCAGCTGCTCGAGCACGTCGGCGTCGAGCTGCTGGGCCTCGTCGATGATCAGCAGGTTGTTGTGGCCGACCGCGTGGGTCTTGAGCAGGAACTCGTTGAGCGCGTCGACGCAGTCCTTGATGCTCGGCGGGCCGTCGCCGGCGTGGGCGACCGGGATGCGGAACTCGTCGCACACCGAGCGCATCAGCTCGGCGGCCGACTGGCGCGGGTTGAAGATGTAGGCGACGTTGCAGTGCTTGGGCACCTGCTCGAGGAAGCAGCGGCACACCGTCGTCTTGCCGGCGCCGATCTCGCCGGTCAGCAGCACGAAGCCGCCGCCGCCGCCCAGGCCGTAGAGCAGGTGGGCGAGCGCCTCGCGGTGGCGCTCGCTCATGAACAGGTAGCGCGGGTCGGGCGCGATCGTGAACGGCTCGTGCTGCAGACCGAAGAAGCGCGCGTACATGGGGCGGAGCATACCGGGGTGACGGCGCACCGCCGCCGCAGGCGGCGCCTCAGCCCGCAGTGGCCAGGAGACGCTCTACGCCACGCCCCCCGCCTCCACGGGCGGCGCGTCGTCCAGTGCGATCGGGGCCGGGATCCGGTAGCGATACCGCACGGCGGTCAGCTCGGCCAGGATGCTCACGGCGATCTCCGGCGGGGTGCGGGCCCCGTTCTTCAGGCCGACCGGGCCGTGCAGGCGGTCGAGCGCGGCATCGCAGAGGTCGAAGTGCTCCTTCAGGCGCTCGCGCCGCTTGCGCTGGTTGGCCAGGGAGCCGATCGCGCCGACATAGAAGGCCTTGGAGCTCAGGGCCTCCAGCAGGGCCAGGTCGTCCAGCTTGGGGTCGTGCGTCAGCGCCACGACGGCGGTGTGCGCATCGGGCTGCAGCGTGCGCACCACATCGTCAGGCATGCCGCTCAGCACGCGGGTGCCGGGCACGCTCCAGCTGCGGGCGTACTCCTCGCGCGGTTCGCAGATCAGCACCTCGTAGTCCAGCGCCTGCGCCATCGTCGCGAGGTAGTGGGTCAGCTGGCCGGCTCCGATCAGCAGCAGCCGGTAGCTCGGGCCGTGGATGGTGACCAGCGCCGTGTCGTCGAGGTGCAGCCGCTCCCCCGGGCCGGCCATGCTGAGCGCGACGCTGCCATCGAGCAGCGACAGCGTGCGCTGCACCCGTTCGCCATGGGCCAGGCAGGCCAGCAGGGCCTCGATCGCGCTGGCGCGGCTGACGGTCTCGAGCACGAGCTCCAGCGAGCCGCCGCAGGGCAGGCCGAAGCGCTGCGCCTCGTCGGCGGCGACGCCGTAGCGCACGATCTCGGGCCGCTGCCGTGCCACGCTGCCGGCACGCACCCGCTCGATCAGGTCGTCCTCGATGCAGCCGCCGGACACCGAGCCGGCGATCTGCCCGTCCTCGCGCACCGCCACCACCGAGCCGATCGGACGCGGCGCCGACCCCCAGGTGCGCACCACGGTCGCCAGCACCACCCGGTGGCCGGCCATCTGCCAATCGCGTACGGTCTTGAGGATCTGCAGGTCGACGTTGTCCATGGCCGCGATTCGGTTGCTGACGTGATGGTGAAGTCCCTGCGCGGGGCCGGCGAGCGCAGGTTTCCACTTATGCACGGCTGTGCCAGACGTGCTCCCCTCGCTGTGCCCGCGCTCGAGGGCGGCGCAGGTCCACGCAGCGGGGCTGGCCGCTGCAAGCCCGGCACGTGCCCGCGGTCCACTTTGGAGCAGGGCGGCCCCGCGGGGCGGTGTGCACGGTGGCACGGCGGGCCTCGGCGGACTCGTCGCAATCTGCCGCTGCGCAGCAGCGCTGCGGCGGCCTCGAACCGCGCGTGGCCGGCCCCCGCGCGGGCCGGTCGCGCTCTGGGGCGGGTTCCAGCCCCAGCGGGGCCGAGGCCCGGGGCTCGATCCGGTGGCGCGTCGACGACCGGCTCAGCGCGGCCCGAGGGCGTCCTTCGGCCACAGCGCCCACATCGCGAGCGGCTGTTTCATGCGCCCGGCCCGGTCCTCGGCGCCTTCGCTCCAACCCCAGAAATAGTCGGCCCGCACCGCGCCGACGATCGCGCTGCCGGTGTCCTGCGCGAGCACCAGGCGCTGCAGTGGCCGCGGCGGCGGCGGGGTCGGGCTCCAGGGCTGCGGCTCCGTGCTCGCGATCCACACCGGCGTGCCGTAGGGCAGCGCGCGCGGGTCGACCGCGATCGAGCGCCCCGGCGTCAGCGGCACGCCCTGCGCGCCCCTGGGGCCGAGCGAGGGGTCGGGCAGCGGCTCCTCGCGGAAGAACACGTAGCGGGGATTGGCCTCGAGCATCTCGGGCACGCGCTGCGGGTTCGCACGCGCCCAGGCCTTGATCGCCGGCCACGAGGCCTGCTCGAGCGTGAACGCGCCGCGCTCGACCAGCCAGCGGCCGACCGAGCGGTAGGGCTGGTCGTTGTGCCCGGCGTAGGCCAGGCGCACGGTGTGCTTCGTGCCGTCGGGCTCGGTGATCGCCAACCGGCCCGAGCCCTGGATCTGCAGCAGCAGCGCGTCCAGCGGGTCGGCGACCCAGGCGATCTCGCGGCCCTTGAGCGCGGCCTGGGCGGCGGGCAGCGTGGCGATCTCGGCGCGGCTGTACCAGGGCTTGCGCGTGCCCAGCTCGGCCGGCGGCGCGTGCAGCGGCACGCTGAAGCCGCGGCCGCGGGTGCGCGAGGCCGTGATCAGCGGCTCGAAATAGCCGGTGATCAGGCCCTCGGTCGCGCCCTCGGGCGTGGCGACGCGCCAGGGCCGCAGCGTCGCCTCGAACCAGGCGCGCACCTTGCGCTCGTCGGGCTCGGCGAGCGTGCGCGCGCTGGCGCAGGCCGCCCCCCAGCCGGGGGCGGGCTTCGCGCAGCTGGCCAGCAGCGCCGGCCAGGCGTGGATCGTCGCGTCCTCGCGCCAGCCCGGCAGATCGGCCCAGGCGGCCGGTTGCCAGCGGGCGCCCTCGCGCAGCC
>DATMJX010000139.1:0-16491 GCA_035553715.1 Methylibium sp. | reverse complement strand
CGCACGCTTCGTGCTCAGCCTGGCCGGCAGTGCCCGCCCCTTCCGCGAGTGCCTGCAGCCGGCATTGCAGCCCGGCAGCGGCCTGCTGCTGCTCAGCGGCCCCGAGGGCGGACTCACCGAGACCGAGGATCGCGCCGCGCGGGCGGCCGGCTGGCAGCCGCTGACGCTCGGTCCGCGCGTGCTGCGCGCCGAGACCGCCCCGCTGGCGGTGCTGGGCGCGCTGACGGCGCTGCTCGCGTAACAAGCTCGAACATTTGCGCGGCGGCAGGCCGGGACAATCGATGCCCGCCCACCGCTTGCGAGGAACCCGCCATGGGACTGTTGGACTCGGTGTTGGCTGCGCTGCCCGGCGCACCGGATGCGCATGGTGACGCCCTGCGCGCGATCGTCGCGACGCTGGCCGAGCATGGCCACGATGACGCGAGCCCGGGCGACCTGAGCGGCCTGATGGAGCGCCTGCGCGAGGGGGGGCTCGCCGAAGTGGTGGCGTCCTGGCTGGGCGGCGGGCGCAACCTGCCGGTGTCGGCGGCGCAACTGCACGCGGCCCTGGGCGGAGACTGGATCGACCGGTTCGCGCGCCAGCTGGGCCTGGCGCCCGAGGCCGCAGCCGGCGAACTCGCGCTCACCCTGCCGGACATGATCGATCGCCTGACCCCCGACGGTGAGCTGCCCGACGTCGGCAGCTCCGGCTTCGGCGACCTCGGCAGCGTGCTCGAGCGCTTCAGCCGGGCCTGAGGCCAGAACCTCCACCCCGCTGAAACGACGAAGCCCGCCAGCGGCGGGCTTCAAGACCGGCGACGGAGCGCGCGGCGCCTTACTTCTTGCGGAACTTGCGCAGCGCGGCGATCTGCGCCGCCATCGCCGCGAACTCGCTCTGCGCCTTGGCGAAGTCGATGTCGCTCTTGGCGTTCTTCATCGCTTCCTCGGCGATCTTCTTGGCCTCCTCGGCCTTGGCCTCGTCGAGGTCATGGCCGCGGATCGCGGTGTCGGCCAGCACCGTCACGCGGTCCGGCTGCACTTCGAGGATGCCGCCGGCGACGAAGACGAACTCTTCCTCGCCGTTGTCGGCACGCTCGACGCGCACCGCACCCGGCTTGATGCGGGTGATCAGCGGCGTGTGGCGCGGGTAGATGCCGAGCTCGCCCATCTCGCCGGGCAGCGCGACGAACTTCGCCTCGCCCGAGAAGATCGAGGCTTCGGCGCTCACGACGTCAACGTGGATCGTTGCCATGCTGGAAGGTCCTTAGCGTGTGAAAAGGTTCAGAAAGCAGCCGTCGGGCCGAGAGCCAGCGCAGCGCCCGGCCCGGATGTGCCGCTTACTGGATCTTCTTCGCCTTCTCGAAAGCCTCGTCGATCGTGCCGACCATGTAGAAGGCCTGCTCGGGCAGCGAGTCGCACTCGCCGGCCACGATCATCTTGAAGCCGCGGATGGTTTCCTTCAGCGGCACGTACTTGCCCGGCGTGCCGGTGAACACCTCGGCGACGTGGAAGGGCTGCGACAGGAAGCGCTGGATCTTTCGCGCGCGGGCCACGGCCAGCTTGTCTTCCGGCGCCAGCTCGTCCATGCCCAGGATCGCGATGATGTCGCGCAGTTCCTTGTAGCGCTGCAGCACGGCCTGCACGGCACGGGTCGTGTTGTAGTGCTCCTCGCCGACGACGTTCGGGTCGATCTGGCGCGAGGTCGAGTCGAGCGGGTCGACCGCGGGGTAGATGCCCAGCGCGGCGATGTCACGCGACAGCACGACGGTGGCGTCCAGGTGCGCGAAGGTGGTCGCGGGCGAGGGGTCGGTCAGGTCGTCCGCCGGCACGTAGACGGCCTGGATCGAGGTGATCGAGCCGACCTTGGTCGAGGTGATGCGCTCCTGCAGGCGGCCCATTTCCTCGGCCAGCGTCGGCTGGTAACCCACCGCCGACGGCATGCGGCCCAGCAGCGCGGACACTTCGGTGCCGGCCAGCGTGTAGCGGTAGATGTTGTCGACGAAGAACAGCACGTCACGGCCCTCGTCGCGGAAGGACTCGGCGATCGTCAGGCCGGTCAGCGCGACGCGCAGGCGGTTGCCCGGCGGCTCGTTCATCTGGCCGTAGACCATCGCGACCTTCGACTGGCTCAGGTCCTCCTGCACGACGACGTTCGAGTCCGACATCTCGTGATAGAAGTCGTTGCCCTCACGGGTGCGCTCGCCGACGCCGGCGAACACCGACAGGCCCGAGTGCGCCTTGGCGATGTTGTTGATCAGCTCCATCATGTTGACGGTCTTGCCGACACCGGCGCCGCCGAACAGGCCGACCTTGCCGCCCTTGGCGAACGGGCAGATCAGGTCGATGACCTTGATGCCGGTTTCCAGCAGCTCCTGCGACGGGCTCAGCTCGTCGTAGGCCGGGGCCTTGCGGTGGATCGAGGCGGTGAATTCGGTGCTGACCGGGCCGCGCTCGTCGATCGGGTTGCCGAGCACGTCCATGATGCGGCCCAGCGTCGCCTTGCCCACCGGCACCGTGATCGGGTTGCCGGTGTTGACGACCTCGACGCCACGGCGCAGGCCGTCCGACGAACCGAGGGCGATGGTGCGCACGATGCCGTCGCCGAGCTGCTGCTGCACTTCGAGCGTCAGCGCCGAGCCTTCCATCTTCAGCGCGTCGTACACGCGCGGCATCTTGTCCCGCGGGAACTCCACGTCCACCACGGCGCCGATGCACTGGACGATCTTGCCGACGGCTGCTTGAGTGTTCGCCATTTTTCGTTCCTTGCTAAATCTGTGTTCGTTGCGTTGCGTCTGCGGTCGTGCCAGGGCTTCGATCAGCCCACCGCGGCCGCGCCGCCCACGATCTCGGAGAGTTCCTTGGTGATCGCCGCCTGGCGGGTCTTGTTGTAGACCAGCTTCAGCTCACCGATCAGGTTGCCGGCGTTGTCGGTCGCGGCCTTCATCGCGACCATGCGCGCCGACTGCTCGGAGGCCATGTTCTCAGCCACCGCCTGGTAGATCAGCGCCTCGACATAGCGCAGCAGCAGATCGTCGATGACGGTCTTGGCATCCGGCTCGTAGAGGTAGTCCCAGCCCGGCTGGCCGGCGTCGGCCTGGAGCTTGTCGGCCGCCAGCGGCAGCAGCTGCTCGACCACCGGCTCCTGCTTCATCGTGTTGATGAACTTCGTGTAGCAGAGGTAGACGGCGTTGAGCTTGCCCTCGGCGTAGGCGTCGAGCAGCACCTTGACCGGACCGATCAGCTTCTCCAGGTGCGGCGTGTCGCCGAGCTGGGTGGCGTGCGAGACGACCTTCGCGCCGATGCGGTTCAGGAAGCCCAGTCCCTTGTTGCCGATCGCCACGGCCTCGGCCTTGACGCCCTGCGCCTCGAGCTCCTTGAGCTTGCCGGTCACGGCGCGCAGCACGTTGGTGTTCAAGCCACCGCACAGGCCCTTGTCGGTGGTCACGACGACGAAGCCGGCCGACTTGGCCGCCCCCGAGGACACCGCCATGAAGGGGTGCGTGTACTCGGGGTTCGCCTGGGCCAGGTTGGCGGCGATGTTGCGGATCTTGTCGGCGTAGGGACGCGCGGAGCGCATGCGCTCTTGCGCCTTGCGCATCTTCGACGCCGCGACCATCTCCATGGCCTTGGTGATCTTCTTGGTGTTCTCGACGCTCTTGATCTTGCCGCGGATTTCCTTGCCGGCTGCCATGAAGCGCTCCTTGCTCTAGAGGGTCAGGCGAGCCAGGCTCAGGCGAAGCTCTTCTTGAACGCAGCGATCGCGCCGGCCAGTTCGCTCTCGGCGTCCTTGTCCATCGCCTTGTCGCGCTCGAGCTTGTCCAGCAGGCCAGCGTGGCTGGTCTTCAGGTGCTGGTGCAGGCCATGCTCGAAGGACAGCACCTTCTTCACCTCGATGTCGTCCAGGTAGCCCTTGTTGACCGCGTACAGCGTGGCGGCCATCAGGCTGATCGGCAGCGGCTGGTACTGGGCCTGCTTGAGCAGCTCGGTGACGCGCGCGCCGCGGTCGAGCTGCTTGCGGGTGGCTTCATCGAGGTCGGAGGCGAACTGCGCGAAGGCCGCCAGCTCGCGGTACTGTGCGAGATCGGTACGGATACCGCCGGACAGCGACTTGATCAGCTTGGTCTGGGCGGCACCGCCCACGCGCGACACCGAAATACCCGCGTTGATGGCGGGACGGATGCCGGCGTTGAACAGCGAGGTCTCCAGGAAGATCTGGCCGTCGGTGATCGAGATCACATTGGTCGGCACGAAGGCCGACACGTCACCGGCCTGGGTCTCGATGATCGGCAGCGCGGTCAGCGAGCCGGTCTTGCCCTTGACGGCGCCATTGGTGAACTTCTCGACGTAGTCGGCGTTCACGCGCGCGGCGCGCTCGAGCAGGCGGCTGTGGAGATAGAACACGTCGCCGGGATAGGCTTCGCGGCCCGGCGGGCGGCGCAGCAGCAGCGAGACCTGGCGGTAGGCGACAGCCTGCTTGGACAGGTCGTCATAGACGATCAGCGCGTCCTGGCCGCGGTCGCGGAAGTACTCGCCCATCGTGCAGCCCGAGTAGGCCGACACGTACTGCATCGCGGCCGATTCCGAGGCCGAGGCGGCCACGACGATGGTGTAGTCCATCGCGCCGGCCTGTTCCAGAGCGCGCACCACGTTCTTGATCGACGAAGCCTTCTGGCCGATCGCGACGTAGACGCAGGTCATGTTCTGACCCTTCTGGTTGATGATCGCGTCGATCGCCACCGCGGTCTTGCCGGTCTGGCGGTCGCCGATGATCAGCTCGCGCTGGCCACGGCCGACGGGCACCATCGAGTCGATCGACTTCAGGCCGGTCTGCACCGGCTGGTCGACCGACTTGCGGGCGATCACACCCGGGGCGACCTTCTCGATGACGTCGGTCATCTTGGCGTTGATCGGACCCTTGCCGTCGATCGGCTGGCCGAGCGCGTTGACGACGCGGCCGATCAGCTCCGGGCCGACCGGCACTTCCAGGATGCGGCCGGTGCACTTGACCGTGTCGCCTTCCGAGATGTGCTCGTACTCGCCCAGGATCACCGCGCCGACCGAGTCGCGCTCGAGGTTCAGCGCCAGACCGAAGGTCGGCTGGCCGTCCTTGGTGGCGGGGAACTCGAGCATTTCGCCGGCCATCGCGTCCGACAGGCCGTGCACGCGCACGATGCCGTCGGTCACCGAGACCACCGTGCCCTGGTTGCGGATGTCGGTCGACGCGCCCAGGCCCTCGATGCGGCTCTTGATCAGTTCGGAAATTTCAGCGGGATTGAGTTGCATGGTGTGCTCCGTTCCGTGGCTCGGGCCTGCGGGTGGGGTTCGTGTGACTCAGGCGACCAGCGCCGACTTCATGGCTTCGAGGCGGGCCTTGACCGAGGTGTCGAGCACCTCGTCGCCGACCACCACGCGGATGCCGCCGATCAGCTCGGGATCGAGCTCGACCTTGGCATCGAGCCGGCGACCGAAGCGCCGCTCGAGCGCCGCCTTGACGTCGGCCAGCTGGGCCGCATCGATCGGGAAGGCGCTGTAGACGGTCGCGTCGGACACGCCGGACTTCGCGTTGACCAGTGTGTGGAACTGCTGCGCGATCGACGGCAGCGCGACCAGGCGGCCGTTGTCGATCACGGCGCGCAGCAGGTTCTGCACCGGCGCGGACAGCGGTATCTTGGCGACCGCTGCGATCACCTCGAACACCTGGGCCGACTCGGCCTTCGGGTTGGCCGCGAACTGCAGCAGCTGGGCGTCGGCGGCAACCGCGGCGAGCGCCGCGAGTTGCTCGGCCGCAGCGGCGTCGCCGCCGGCCCGGAACAGCGCCTCGGCGTAAGGGCGCGCGATGGTGGCGAGTTCGGCCATGGTCTTACAGCTCGGTCTTCAGGCGACCCAGCAGGTCGGCGTGCACCGAAGCGCTGACTTCCTTGCGCAGGATCTGCTCGGCGCCCTTGACGGCCAGCGCGGCGACCTGCTCACGCAGCGCCTCGCGGGCCTTGATCGACTCCTGGGCGGCCTCGGCCTTGGCGGCGGCGATGATCTTCGCGGCCTCCTCGGCAGCGCGACCCTTGGCCTCCTCGACCAGGGACTGCGCACGGCGCTCGGCATCGGCCAGGCGCTTGGCGGCGTCCTCGCGGGCCGACGAGAGCTGCTCCTCGACGCGCTTGTTGGCCTGGGCCAGATCGGCCTTGGCCTTGTCGGCGGCGCTCAGGCCTTCGGCGATCTTCTTCGCGCGCTCGTCCAGGGCCGCGGTGATCGGCGGCCAGACGAACTTCATCGTGAAGCCGACCAGGATCATGAAGACGATGATCTGGACGATCAGTGTGGCGGTGATGCTCACGGTTGTGCCTCGGTCTCGATAGTGATGTCTGCCGGCCAGAACGCTTGCCGGCCGGCTCGCAGCAGGACGGCCGGGGACTTACTTCGGCAGGTTGGCGATCTGCGCCAGGAACGGGTTGGCGGTGGCGAACCACAGCGCGATACCGGTGCCGATGATGAAGGCCGCATCGATCAGGCCGGCCAGCAGGAACATCTTGGTCTGCAGTTCGCCCATCAGCTCGGGCTGGCGCGCGGCCGACTCGAGGTACTTGCTGCCCATGATGCCGATGCCGATACAGGCGCCGATGGCACCCAGACCGATGATCAGGCCGGCGGCGAGGGCAACAAAGCTGATGACTTCCATGATGACTCCTAGTGCGAAAGGTGAGTTGTCGAGAGGAAAAGTGATCGTCGACCGGGGCTCGCTGATCGACGGAACTGCGGTGAAAAGCGGATCAGTGCGCGTCGTGGGCCTGGCCGACGTAGACGAGCGTCAGCATCATGAACACGAAGGCCTGCAGCGTGATGATCAGGATGTGGAAGATGGCCCAGGCACTGCCGGCGATGATGTGCAGCAGCGCGAGGCCGAGACCGGTGGCGCTCAGGCTCCACGCGCCGCCGAGCAGCGCGATCAGCATGAAGATCAGCTCGCCGGCGTACATGTTGCCGAACAGACGCATGCCGTGCGAGACCGTCTTGGCGACGAACTCGATGATCTGCATCAGGAAGTTGAACGGCCACAGCAGCGGGTGCGCGCCGAAGGGGGCGGTGAACAGCTCGTGCACCCAGCCACCCGCGCCCTTGATCTTGATGTTGTAGAAGATGCAGATCAGCAGCACGCTGACCGACAGACCCATGGTCATCGACAGGTCGGCGGTGGGCACGACGCGCAGGTAGGCATGGTGCGGATCGTGGCCGGCGGCGCCGTACACGCCCTCCCAGATCTTGGGCAGCAGGTCCAGCGGCAGCAGGTCCATCGCGTTCATCAGGAAGATCCAGACGAACACCGTCAGCGCCAGCGGCGCGACCAGCTTGCGGCTCTCGGCGTTGTGGACGATGCCCTTGGCCTGGGCGTCGACCATCTCGACCAGGATCTCGACCGCGGCCTGGAAGCGCCCCGGCACGCCCGACGTGGCCTGGCGCGCAGCGCGCCACAGCAGCCAGCAGCCCAGCACACCCAGCAGCACGCCGATCACGATCGAGTCGAAATTGAACACCGACAGGTCGAACGGACCGCTCGGCTTGGTGTTCTGCAGATGGGTCAGGTGGTGAACGATGTATTCACCGGCGGTCGGGGCGTGGCTTTCAGCTGCCATGTTGTCGTCTCGATCCTGTCGTCCGTCAGCGGCCGCGCCACAACAGCGCGAACCAGTTCACCTTCATGCACACCGCCATCGTGACCAGCAAAGCCGGCCAGTTGAGCTGCGGCACCACCCGCGCGGCGATCAGGAGCATCGCGATCGCCACGCCGATCTTCAACATTTCCCAGAACAGGAAGCCCGCGGCCGCAGCCACCGGATGCCCTGCTCCTCTGGTCAGGCCGCGCGCCAGCAGGGCGTTCGGCAGGACCGCGGCGGCCGCACCGTACAGCGCGGACCAGCCCGCCGGGCCACCGAAGAGCGTCCCGGTGAGGGCGCCGCACAGCAGTCCGACACAAGCCTGCACGGCCACCACGCGCCACGGAGATATCGACGGCTGGGCCCGGATCAGGGCCTGCGCTTCGTCGCGGGACAGGCGCCTGATCGGCGCCTCATCGACCTCTGTATCTGCCAGCCCCTCGGCTCGGCCACTGACGGCGGGGCGGTTGGGCATGGACAGGGCGGGTTCAACCAGCAAAGCCTCGGGAGTATACGTGGTAACCCGAGCTCTTTATGCGATCGCCGACAGATTTGAACGGCTGTCAGCGCCGTCACCGCCCAGACCTAGTAGGAGTGCGTGCCGCCGCTGAGGGTGTGGACCAGCGGCGCATCCCCGCTGCGCAAGGCCGCCAGCGAGGCCTGGGCCGAGCGCACCAGCCAACCGAGGTCGGTGCCGATGCCGACGAAATCGTAGCCTGCCGCACGCACCTGCGCGGCGACCTCCGGCGTGCCGGCCAAGGTCCCGATCGGCTTGCCGAGCGCCTGCGCACGCGCGGCCGCCCGGACCAGCGCCTTCATCACGTCCGGGTGCGTGGGGTCGCCGCCCAGGCCCATGCCGGCCGACAGATCGGCCGGGCCGACGAACAGGGCGTCGACCCCGTCGACCGCGGCGATGTCCTCGAGCGCGTCCAGCGCCCGCGGGCTCTCGAGTTGCACAATCAACGCCACGCCCTCGTTGGCCGCCTCGAGGCTGACACGCTGGGTGCCGAAGCGGTTCGCCCGGCTCGTGCCGACCACGCCGCGCACACCGCGCGGCGGGTAGCGCAACGCCGCCGCCGCGCACCGCGCCTCGGCCGCGTCCTGCACGAAGGGCACGATGACCGTCTGTGCCCCGGCATCGAGCACACGCTTGATCACGACCGTATCGTTCCAGGGCACACGCACGATCGGCGCCGCCTTGGTCGTGCCCAGCGCCTGCAGCATCTGCGCGACGCCGCCGAGCTCGACCGGCGAGTGCTCCATGTCGATCACGACCCAGTCGAAGCCGGCACACCCGACCGCCTCGACCACCAGCGGGCTCGCCGACATGACCCAGGTGCCCAGCGGCACCCGCTGGTGGCCATGGCCCGGAGCCCCCCCGCCTCGCAGCCGTTGCTGCAGCAGTTGCTTGAAGGCATTCATGCGCGTCTCCTCGCTTGCGGCCTCAGTAGCGCGACCCGTTGCCATCCAGCGCCACACGCAGGTAGTGTGCGCCCGGGACAGGGTTGAAATAGTAAGGCGCGACCTCCTCGAAGCCCAGCGTCGCATAGAGCTCGCGCGCGGCTTCCATGTCGTCGAGCGTGTCGAGGTACATCGCCGAGTACCCGCGGCTGCGGCCATGGTCGAGCAGCGCCTCGGCGAGCTGCCGGCCCAGGCCGAAGCGGCGGAACGCCCGCCGCACGTACAGGCGCCTCATCTCGCAGGCGTTGGGCTCGTCGACCTCCGGCGCCGGCCGCAGCGCGCCGCAGCCGGCCAGCGCGCCGTCGCACCAGGCCAGCAGCAGGATGCCTCCGGGACCGGCGTAATCGCCGGGCAGTCCGGCGAGCTCGGCCTCGAAACCCTGGAAACCCAGGTCGATCGGGAGCGAGGCGGCGTACTCGCGGAACAGCTCGCGCGCCGTGTCGAGCTGTTCGGCGCTGCCCGGGGTGAGCATCAGCACGCGCGGCAGGTCGATCATCGGCAGGTGGGCGCAGGTCGGTCGAGCAGGGCGGCGGGACGCCGGTGCGCGTCAATTTACACCGAGCGGGGGCCCGCCCCTCGAAGCCGGGGGCCGAAAGCCCGGGTGGGTGGTCAGCCGGGCCCAAGACCTCTACAGTCCCGGTTACAACATGGACGAACCGACCATCCCCTTCGGCGAACCGGAACTCTGGCGCGTCAGCGCGTTCCGCCGCGCGCTCGAGATGGGCGGCGAGGCCTCGCGCTACAACCAGCTCAGCCCCTCGCTGCTGGCCGACCTGCAGCGCTTCGAGAAGGCGGACCAGCGCGCCGAGGTGCTGGAGGTGCTGGCGGCCTGCCTGCGACACCCGCAGGACATCTCGCTGCACCTGGACCGCGACGGCCATGTGCTGCCGCTGACGGTGTTTCCGCGCGACCGGCTGTTCCACACGCCGCTGTCGCTCGAGGCCCTGTACGCGACCCGCTTCGACAGCGTGCGCCTGCTGCAGGTCGAGCGCGCGCTGCTGCGCTCGCCGGCCGGGACGCCGGGCGAGATGGTCGCGCCGGCGGCCCTGTGCCACCCGCTTGGCCCGCTGCTGTGGCATCTGGCGCTGCACGGCACGCGCGCCGAGTTGCTGCCGGAGATCGCCGGCCCGGCGGTCTACCGCATCGCCCCCGACCTGGAGGTGCCGGTGCCGCTGATCGGCGCGCTCGGCGGCGCCATGAACCGGCTGCGCCAGGAGGCGATGTCGCTGAAGGCGCTGGCCGCCTGGCCGGGCTTCGATGCCGAGCGCGCCGCGCGCCTGCTCAACGGCCTGTACCTGCAGGCGGGCCTGATCGTCAGTCGCACCCACCCCGGCGCGTCCGGCGACTCCTGGTTCAGCACGCTGAGCAACTGGTGAACTGACCGCGCCCCACGTCGCGCGGCGCGCTCCTGCCTCCGAGGACGCACGCCGCCTTGGAGCGGTCGTCCGGCGGCGGCGCAGGCCGCGTCCGATCAGCGCCCGCCCGGCCTTCGTTCACCGGCTGCCCAGCGCCTCCCAGCGCTCCAGTGCCGCCATCAGCTCGTCCTCGATCTGCGCATAGCGCGCCTGCACGGTGGCGACCTGCTGCGGCGTCTCGGTGTACAGGGCCGCATCGGCAAGGCGCTCGCCGAGCGTGCGCTGCTCCACCTCGAGCGCCTCGATGCGCGCCGGCAGTTCGTCAAGCTCGCGCTGCTCCTTGAAGCTGAGCTTGGCGCGCTTGGCCGCCGGGGCAGCGGCCGGCGGCGCGGACGCGGCGACCTTCGGCGCGGCGGCGGCCGTAGCCGCACGGCTGCGTGCCGACTGCAGCAGCCAGTCCTCGACGCCGCCCTCGTACTCGCGCCAGCGGCCCTCGCCCTCGGCGACCAGCGTGCTGGTGACGACGTTGTCGACGAAACGCCGGTCGTGGCTGACCAGGAAGACCGTGCCGGCGTAGTTGGCGAGCAAGTCCTCGAGCAGCTCGAGCGTGTCGATGTCGAGGTCGTTGGTCGGCTCGTCGAGCACCAGCACATTGGCCGGCTTGGCGAACAGCCGCGCGAGCAGCAGCCGGTTGCGCTCGCCGCCCGACAGGCTCGAGACCGGCGAGTTGGCCCGCGCCGGCGCGAACAGGAAGTCGCCGAGGTAGCTCATCACGTGCTTGCGCTGCCCGGCGATCTCGATCCACTCGCTGCCGGGGCTGATCGTGTCGGCCAGCGTCGCGGCCGGGTCGAGCGCCTCGCGCATCTGGTCGAAGTAGGCCACCTGCAGCTTGCTGCCGGTGCGCACCGTGCCGCGATCCGGTGCGAGCTGGCCGAGGATCAGCTTGAGCAGCGTGGTCTTGCCCGCGCCGTTCGGCCCGATCAGGCCGACCTTGTCGCCGCGCAGGATGGTGGCGCTGAAGTCGCGCACCACGACCCGCTCGCCGAAGGACTTGGACACGCCCTCGAGCTCGGCAACGATCTTGCCGCTGCGCGCGCCGGGGTCGACCTCCAGGGCGACCCGACCGACCGCGTCGCGGCGTGCCGCGCGGGTCGCCCGCAGCGCCTCGAGGCGCTTGATGCGCGCGACGCTGCGCGTGCGCCGCGCCTCGACGCCCTGGCGCACCCAGACCTCCTCCTGCGCCAGCAGCTTGTCGGCGCGCGCGTTGGCGAGCGCCTCGTCGGCCAGCTCGCGCGCCTTGGCGCTCTCGTAGGCGGCAAAGTTGCCCGGGTAGCTGCGCAGCACGCCGCGGTCGAGCTCGACGATGCGCGTGGCCACCGCGTCGAGGAAGGCGCGGTCATGGGTGATCAGCAGCAGCGCGCCGCGGCGCTCGATCAGCAGCTCCTCGAGCCAGCGGATCGCGTCGAGGTCCAGGTGGTTGGTCGGCTCGTCGAGCAGCAGCACGTCGGGGGCGGCGACCAGCGCCTGTGCCAGCGCGACGCGCTTCTTCGTGCCGCCCGAGAGCGCGCCGACGCGCGCGTCGGCCGGCAGGCGCAGCCGCTCGATCGTCTCGGTGACACGCTGCTCCCAGGTCCAGCCGCCGAGCGCCTCGATGCGGTTCTGCAGCGCGTCGAGATCGTCGCCCGGCTGGTGCGCCTCGTAGCGCTCGCGCAGCGCGCGGGCCTCCGCGACGCCGTCGGCGACCGCGTCGAACACCAGGGCGTCGCCGTCGAGCGCCGGCTCCTGGGCCACCAGCGCGACCCGCAGGCCCTGCTGCAGCCGCCGCTCGCCATCGTCGGGCTGCTCGAGACCGGCGACGATCTTCAGCAGCGAGGACTTGCCGGTGCCGTTGCGGCCGATCAGGCCTACGCGCTCGCCGGCCTCGAGCGCGAAGTCGGCGTGGTCGAGCAGCGCGGCATGGCCGTAGGCGAGTTGGAGGTTCGAGAGCGTGAGCAGGGCCATGGCAGGGAATCGGGTCGGAGCGCGGATTGTCCCGCGCGCGGCCCCGCCGGCCACGCGCCCCGCGCCGGCCTCAGCGCCGCAGCGCCGCCTCCAGCGCGTCGACGTAGCGGGCCGCGACGTCGAAGCCGGTCTGCTGGGTGATCTCTTGGAAGCCGGTCGGGCTGGTGACGTTGATCTCGGTCAGGCACTCGCCGATCACGTCCAAGCCGACCAGCAGCAGGCCGCGCGCGGCGAGGATCGGGGCCAGGCCCTCGGCGATCTCACGGTCGCGCCGCGACAGCGGCTGCGCCACGCCCTTGCCGCCGGCGGCGAGGTTGCCGCGCACCTCGCTGCCTTGCGGGATGCGCGCCAGCGCATAGGGCAACGGCTCGCCGCCGATCAGCAGGATGCGCTTGTCGCCCTGCACGATCTCGGGCAGGAAGCGCTGCACCATGATCGTCGTCGCGCCGTGGCGGTTCAGCGTCTCGGTGATGCTGCCGAGGTTCAGCCCGTCGGCACCAACGCGGAAGATGCCCATGCCGCCCATGCCGTCGAGCGGCTTGAGGATGATGTCGCCGTGCTCGGCGTGGAAGGCGCGGATCTCGGCCGCGTCGCGCGTCACCAGCGTCGGCGCGATGTACTGCGGGAACTCGAGGATCGCGAGCTTCTCCGGGTGGTCGCGCAGCGCGCGCGGGCTGTTGAAGACGCGCGCGCCCTCGCGCTCGGCCTGCTCGAGCAGGTGGGTGGCGTAGAAGTACTCGCTGTCGAAGGGCGGGTCCTTGCGCATCAGCACCGCATCGACGTCCTTCAGCGCGACCGGCGCCGACGCGTCGGCGCAGTACCAGTCGTCGGTCGCTCCGGTCAGCGCGAGCGTGCGCGCCTGCGCGGTCACGACGCCGCCGCGGCGCCAGCCGATGTCCTTGGGCTCGCAGGCGAGCAGCACGTGGCCGCGCGCCGCGGCCGCGCGCAGCATCGCGAAGGTCGAGTCTTTGTAGGTCTTGAAGCCGTCCAGCGGATCGGCCACGAACAACAGGCGCATCGGAAGTCCTCGTCAGCCACGCCGCGCAACCCAGTAGGTCGCGCCATCGGGCCCGTAGCGTTCGGCGTGCAGCACGCCGGCGTCAAGTTCAAACGTCTGTCCGGGCCGCAAATGGGAGGTCGCGGCCCCGACGCTCAACCACATCTCGCCACGCACCACCAGCGCCGCCGCGGCGAAGGGATGCGCATGCTCATCCACCACGGTGCCGGGCGCCCAGTCGCGCTCGAGCACCTGCTCGTAGCCGCGTGCACGGGCAGCCGCCGCGTAGGCGTCGAAGCTCAGGGCATCCATCGCACGGCCTCCGGGGTGGATCGCGAAAGCCCGATGGTGCCGCAAGCGTCGCCCCGGCGCAGCAGCCCGGCTCAGATCTCGACCTTGGAGCCGAGCTCGACCACCCGGTTGGTCGGCAGGTTCAGGAAGTCGGCCACCGCGGCGGCGTTGCGGTGCATGCTGGCGAACAGCTTCTCGCGCCACAGCGCCATGCCGCCCCCGGTGGTCGGGATCACGATGTCGCGGCTGAGGAAGTAGCTGGTTTCCATGTCGTCGAGCACGACGCCACGCCCGGCGATCAACGCCAGCGCCTCGGGCACGTCGGGCTCGTTCTTGAAGCCGAAGTGCAGCGTGACCTGCCAGCAGTCGTGCCCCAGCGACTCGACCTCGACGCGCTCGCTGAACGGGATCCACGGCACCTCGTGGTGCTTGACGGTGACGAACAGGTTCTGCTCGTGCAGCACCTTGTTGTGCTTGAGGTTGTGCATCAGCGCGTTGGGTGTGCTGCCCGCCTCGGCCGACAGGAACACCGCGGTGCCGGCCACGCGCGTCGGCGGGCTCACGAACACGGCATCGAGGAAGCTCGTCAGGTCGATCGCGTCGTCGCGCAGCCGCTCGCTCATCAGACGGCGGCCCTGCTTCCAGGTCATCATCAGCGTGAACATCGCCGCGCCGATGAGCAGCGGGAACCAGCCGCCATCGATGATCTTGACGAAGTTGGCCGCGAAGAACATCGCGTCGACCACGAAGAAGGAACCGGTCGCCGCGACGCACAGCGCCCACGGGTACTTCCAGCCGTAGCGGATCACGAAGAACGTCATCGTGGTCGTGATCAGCATGTCGATCGTCACCGCCAGGCCGTAGGCCGCCGCGAGCTTGCTCGAGGAGCCGAAGATCACCACCGCCAGCACGATGCACACGTACAGCCCCCAGTTCACGAAGGGCACGTAGATCTGCCCGGTCGCCTTGACCGAGGTGTGGGTCAGCCGCAGGCGCGGGAAGTAGCCGAGCTGGATCGCCTGCTTGGTGACCGAGAAGGCCGCCGTGATCAGCGCCTGCGAGGCGATCACGGTGGCCAGCGTCGCCAGCACGATCAGCGGGAACAGCGCCCATTCCGGCGCCATCTCGTAGAAGGGGTTCTTGACCGCCCCCGGCTGCGCGAGCAGCAGCGCCCCCTGGCCGAAGTAGTTCAGCGTCAGCGCCGGCCACACCAGGCCGAACCAGGCCAGCCGGATCGGCCGCTTGCCGAAGTGGCCCATGTCCGCATACAGCGCCTCGGCGCCGGTGACGCACAGCACGATGGCGCCGAGCGCGACGAAGCTCGTGCCCGGGTGCTCGATCAGGAAGCGCAGCGCATGGTGCGGGCTCAGCGCCACCAGCACCGCCGGGTTCTGCGCGATGTGCAGCACGCCCAGCAGCGCCAGCACGCCGAACCACAGCGCCGTGACCGGCCCGAAGAAGCGCCCGATGCCGCCGGTGCCGAAGCGCTGCGCCGCAAACAGCGCCGTCAGCACCAGCAGGGTGACCGGCACGATGTAGGGGTGCAGGCCGGGCGCCGCGACCTCCAGGCCCTCGACCGCCGACAGCACCGAGATCGCCGGCGTGATGACCCCGTCGCCGAAGAAGATCGCGGTGCCGAAGATGCCCAGCATCAGCAGCCGGCGGCGCAGCACCGGCTTGTCGTGCACCGCCGACGAGGCCAGCGCCAGCATCGCGATCAGCCCGCCCTCGCCGTGGTTGTCGGCGCGCAGGATCAGCAGCACGTACTTCAGCGAGACGATGATGGTCATCGTCCAGAACATCAGCGACAGGATGCCGTGGATGTTCTCGGGCGTCAGCGCGATGCGACCGTGCGCGAACACCTCCTTGAAGGCATACAGCGGGCTGGTGCCGATGTCGCCGTAGACGACGCCGACGGCGCCGAGGGTCAGGGCCGCCAGTGCGGCACCGGTCGGCGGTTTCGAGGAGGTGGGCTGCACGAGGGGCGACCGCCGTGGGACGGGAGCGCGATCGTACGCCCGCCGTTTCGAGTCGGCGCTCTATTTTGTTGCGGCGCAACAACTGGCCCGCGGATCGCGGGCCAGCTGCTCACTCATAGACCTCGGCGTCCGGGTCGGTGGCTTCCAGCTCGTAGCTCGCGCCCAGCATCGCCAGCCGCCCGATCACGCCGTACATGTAGAAGCGGTTCGGCGCGCTGGCGCCGGGCTTCTCGCCGGGCTTGGGCAGCTGGTGGTGCTCGGCGAAGGCCAGCGGCACGAAGCTGGCCCCGGGCGAGTTGAGGTTCTCGTCGATGCCGCGCTCGGCGTGCACGCGGTAGAAGCCGCCGACGACATAGCGGTCGATCATGTAGACCACCGGCTCGGCGACCGCGTCGTTCATGCGCTCGTAGGTCGGCACGCCCTCCTGGATGATGACCTCGGAGACCTCCTGGCCGTCCTTGATGGTGCTCATCTTGTTGCGCGTCTTGCGGTTCAGCTCCTCCAGGTCCTTGGCGTCGCGCACGGTCATGATGCCCATGCCGTAGGTGCCGGCGTCGGCCTTCACGATCACGAACGGCTTCTCCTGGATGCCGTACTCCTTGTACTTGCGGCGAATCTTGGCGAGCAATGCTTCGGCATTGCTCATCAGGCACTCGGCGCCGGTGCCATCGGTGAAATTGACTTCACCACAGCGCGCGAACAGCGGGTTGATCAGCCACGGGTCCATGCCCAGCAGCTTGGCGAATTTCTTCGCCACCTCTTCGTAGGCCGCGAAGTGGTTG
>DATMJX010000138.1:0-3504 GCA_035553715.1 Methylibium sp. | reverse complement strand
CCCCGGTCGCCCCCAAGGGCATCCGAAGCCCGGAAGCCCCAGCCCGGACCTCGCCGGCTGACAGGACTGGCCGGCCAGGGTTGTTGCCGTTGCCATGGCGCGGCGCAATCTGGAGAATGATTTGCGCCGGTTGCGCGTGGCGTGATCGCGCCCTTCCGACCCGTCTAGGCCCGCCTCAGGAGACACATTGCACATGAAGACTCTGTTCCTCAAACTCGCCGCCGCCAGCTGCCTGCTCGCGACCGGCAGTTGCTTCGCTGCGGGCGCCTTGTCGGTCGAGCGCGAAGTCACCGTCGACAACTCGCCGGAGACCGTCTGGAAGCTGATCGGCAACTTCAACGCCCTCGACGTCTGGCACCCGGCGATCGTCAAGAGCGAGCTCAAGGGCAACGGCACCAAGGTCGGCGCCCAGCGGCTCCTGACGCTGGACAACGGCGCCACGATCCTCGAGAAGCTGCTGTCCTACAGCGCGACCAAGAAGAGTTACAGCTACTCGATCGTGAAGAGCCCGCTGCCGGTCGCCAACTACACCGGGACCGTCACGCTCACGCCGACGGCGGAGGGCCACACCCTGCTGAAGTGGAGTTCGACCTTCGACGCCGCCGGCGGCGCCAGTGACGAGCAGGCCACCACGGTCATCGGCGGCGTCTACGACGCCGGGCTGGCCAAGGTGGTGGCCAACTTCAAGCAGCAATGACCAGGAAGACCCCGCCCATGAACACCTCCCTGCGCAACGCCGCCGCGGCCGGCCTGCTGATCGCCGCCGCCGGTCTCTGCCATGCCGAAGGCGCGATCTCGTTCTCGCGCGACATCACGATCGACCGCTCGCCGGCCACCGTCTGGAAGTACGTCGGCGACTTCAACGCGGTCGACCTCTGGCACCCCTCGGTCAAGCACAGCACCCTCAAGGGCCAGAGCAACAAGCCGGGCGCGGTCCGCACCCTGAAGCTGACCACCGACGGCGAGATGGTGGAGAAGCTGCTCGCCTACGACGCCGCGAAGACCAGCTACACCTACACGACGCTGAAGAGCCCGTTCCCGATCAAGAACTACGTCTCGACCATCTCGGTGAAGCCCACCGCCGATGGCAAGACGCTGATGACCTGGAGCGCCACCTTCGATGCCGTCGATGTCGACGAGGACATCGCGACCGAATGGGTCGGCATCGCCTTCGATGGCGGGCTGGGCAAGGTGGCCACCAACTTCGAGAAGGCGCCGGCGCCCTGAGCCGGCCGGCGGCACGGAGCCCGGTGCCCGGCGTGAGCCGCGCCGGTCCACGCGCCCGAAGCGAGGGCCCCGTCACCGGGGCCCTCGCCGTTTGCGGAGGCCCTCGTGCAGCCGCAGGAGGACGCGAGCCGGCCCGTCGCTGCGCGGGCGCGAGGGCCCCGTGCGGCAGCGCGCCGTCGGCCGCCCCCCGCCGCGCATGCCGGCTCGCCCCGCTCCGGCATGGCCCGGTCCTCCGTCCCGGGAGGCGCCCCGGGATAATCGCCGCGATGGACATCCCCGTCACCATCGCCGCCCTGCACGTCTACCCCGTCAAGTCCTGCTCCGGCGTCTCGCTCGACGAAACGCTGGTGATCGAGACCGGCTTCGAGTTCGACCGCGCCTGGATGCTGGTCGACGCCGACGGCGAGTTCGTCAGCCAGCGCGAGCTGCCGCGCATGGCGCTGGTGACGACCACGCTGCGCTACACCGAGCTGGTGCTGCGCGCCCCCGGCATGCTGCCGCTGCACCTGCAGCTCGATGCGGTCGAGCAGCCCACCCGCGTGCGGGTGTGGCAGGACGAGGTCGCCGCCTACGACATGGGCGATCTCGCGGCCACCTGGTTCAGCAGCTTCCTGCAGCAGCCGCTGCGGCTGGTGCGCTTCGATCCGGCGCAGCAGCGCCTGTCGGACCGCGCCTGGACCGGCGGGCTCGCGGCCGAGAACACCTTCAGCGACGGCTTCCCGATCCTGGTGCTGTCGAGCGCCTCGCTCGCGGCGCTCAACGAGCGGCTCGCGGCCAAGGGCGTCGCGCCGGTGACGATGGCGCGTTTCCGGCCCAACCTGGTGCTCGACGGGCTGGACGCGCATGGCGAGGACTTCCTCGACGAGCTGGCGTTCGACACCGACGAGGGCCCGGTGCGCCTCCAGCTCGTCAAACCCTGCCCGCGCTGCCCGATCCCGAACGTGGATCCGGCGACCGGCGTGCCCGGCACCGAGCCCGGCGACACGCTGGCCGGCTACCGCGCCGACGCGCGCGTGAACGGTGCGATCAGCTTCGGCATGAACGCGATCGTGCTCGAGGGCGTCGAGCGCGCGCTGCGCGTCGGCCAGAGCGGCCGCGCCCGCCTGAAGTTCTGAGCCCCGGCGCGATGGAGCACGCCGGCGCGCCGCGGCTGCGCACCTGGCAGCTGTTCGCGGCCTGCGTCGGCATCTGGGGCACGACCTGGCACGTCATCACCTGGCAGCTCGGCGCGACGGCGCCCGAGCTCGCGGTCGGCCTGCGCTTCGGCCTGGCCGGCGTGCTGGTGCTGGCCTGGCGCGCCACCTGCGGCGACGCCTTCGGCCACGGCCGGCGCGCGCACGCGCTGTTTGCGCTGCAGGGCGTGTTCATGTACTCGCTCAGCTACATCTGCGTCTACCACGCCGAGCACCACCTGCCCTCCGGGCTGGTCGCGATCGGCTACTCGGCCAGCCCGCTGATCAACGGGCTGGCGGCGCGTGCGCTCTGGGGCGTGCGCCTGCCGCCGCGCTTCCTGGCCGGCGGGGCGCTCGGCGTCGCCGGGGTCGCGCTGATCTTCGCGCCCGAGTTCGGCCGCGCCGGCGCGGGCGCGGCGGCGGCGCTCGGGGTCGGCTTCACGGTCGCGTCGGTGGCGCTGTCGTGCACCGGCAGCCTGACGGCCAGCCGCAACCGCGCGCGCGGGCTGCCGATGTGGCCGGCGCTGGGCTGGGGCATGCTCTACGGCGGCCTGGCCTCGCTGCTGCTGGCGCTGGCCACCGGCGGCCCCGCGGCGCTGCGGGCACCGGCGCCCGGGCAGGCGCCGCTGTGGTGGCTGGCGCTGCTCTACCTCGCGCTGGCCGGCTCGGTGCTGACCTTCGCGGCCTTCCTGACGCTGCAGGACCGCGTCGGCCCCGGGCCGGCCTCGGCGGTCGGCGTCGCGGCGCCGGTGCTGGCAGTGCTGGTCTCGGTCGCGCTCGAGGGCTACCGCCCGGGCTGGAGCACCGCCGCCGGCGTCGCGCTGGCGGTCTGGGGCAATGCGTGGATGCTGTTCAGGCGCTGAAGCTTTTCTCGGGCAGCGGGATGCGCTCGGTCTCGCCAGCCACGTGGCCGAGCCGGTCGGCCTGCCAGTCGGCGGCGGCCTGCACGATGCGTTCCTTGCGCGTGGACACGAAGTTCCACCACAGCAAGCGCGGCCCGAGCGGCGCGCCGCCGATCAGCGCGACGCGCGCGCCCGCGGGCGCGGCCAGCGTCACGGCGGCATCATCCGGCAGCACCACCAGCGTGTGCGCCTCGACGCGGTGC
>DATMJX010000137.1:0-2149 GCA_035553715.1 Methylibium sp. | reverse complement strand
GTCGAGCAGCTGGTGCGCCCGACCGGGCTGGTCGATCCGGTGGTCGAGGTGCGCCCGGCCGGCAGCCAGGTCGACGACGTGCTGCAGGAGATCCGAGAGCGCGTCGACGTCAACGAGCGCGTGCTGATCACCACGCTCACCAAGCGCATGGCGGAGGATCTGACCGAATACATGACCGAAGTCGGACTAAAAGTCCGTTACCTGCATTCCGACATCGATACTCTGGAGCGCATCGAGATCATCCGCGACCTGCGGCTCGGCGCCTTCGACGTGCTGGTCGGCATCAACCTGCTGCGCGAGGGCCTGGACATCCCCGAGGTCTCGCTGGTCGCGATCCTCGACGCCGACAAGGAAGGCTTCCTGCGCGCCGAGCGCAGCCTGATCCAGACCATCGGCCGCGCCGCACGCAACCTCAACGGCAAGGCCATCCTCTATGCCGATCGCATCACCGACTCGATGCGCAAGGCCATCGACGAGACCGAGCGCCGCCGCGCCAAGCAGCTCGCCTTCAACGTCGAGCACGGCATCACTGCGCGCAGCATCAAGAAGGAGATCCGCGACCTGATCGACGGCGTGTACTCGGAGAAGGGCCGCGGCGACGACCTGAAGGCCGCGCAGGCCGCCGCCGAGGTCGAGGCGCTGTCCGAGAAAGACCTTGGCAAGCGCATCAAGCAGCTCGAACGCCAGATGCTCGAGCATGCCAAGAACCTCGAGTTCGAGAAGGCAGCACGCGTGCGCGATCAGCTCGCGCTGCTGCGCGAACAGGCCTTCGGCGGCGCCGGCCACGACCCGCTGTTGCCGCCACCGAGCGAGTCGAACGTCGCGCGTCGCTAGGGCCGCGCGCACCCGGCCGGGGACTTCCGCGTCCTCGCGTATGATCGTCAGCTAGTCATCCGCGGACTCCTCTGATCGGTTTGCCTCCCTTGCTGCCAGGCGCGTGCGCGCCGGCCGGTTCCGGTCGAAATCTCTCCGAAGAATCTCCTGGTGTCGCTGCAGACGAACGGCGCCGCCGTGGGTCTGCATCCGGAAATTCCGACCAGGAGGCAGGATGGCCAAGGAAGAACTGATCGAGATGCAGGGCCGCGTGAGCGAGATCCTGCCGGACTCGCGGTTTCGCGTGAAGCTCGACAACGGCCACGAGCTCGTGGCCTATGCCTCGGGCCGCATGCGCAAGCACCATATCCGCATCCTTGCGGGAGACGCGGTGCAGCTCGAGCTCTCGCCCTATGACCTGAGCAAGGGCCGCATCACCTTCCGCCACCTCGATCGCCGCGGCCCGCCGCCGGGCTTCGGGCGCGCGAACTGAGCCAGGCCAGGCGCGTGGGTCTCGATCGCCCGAGCGCAGCGCCCCCGGCCGTCGCGAGCGGCGTCGAGCCGGTCGTGCTCGCGGTGACCCGCGTGGCCACCTTCGACGGCACCCGGCCGCTGACGCACGCGAGCGGCTTCTTTTTCCAGCGCGACGCGCGGCTCTACCTCGTCACGAGCCGCCACGTGGTGAGCGACCAGCCCAGCGGGCACTGGCCCGACCGCCTCGAGATCGAGCTGCATCTGCATCCCAGCGACCTGACGCGGGTGAGCGGCTTTTCGATCCCCCTGTACCGCGGCGGGCAGTCCCTGTGGCGCCAGGGCGTCGACAGTGGCGGCGAGGTCGACGTCGCGGCGATCGAGCTCGAGCGCGCGGCGCTGCCGCCAGGCACGCAGCTCCAGGCCTTCACGCCGGCGCACCTGCTGCCTTCGCTGGAGGGCGTGGACCTCGGCCAGCAGCTGGTCGTGCCCTGTTTCCCGCTGTCTTTCCATGACACCGTGCACCACCTGCCGATCGCGCGCCAGGCAGCGCTGGCGTCGTCGCTGGGTCTGCGCTTCCAGGGGCAGGGCTATTTCCTGACGGACGCGCGCATGCACCGCGGGGCCAGCGGTGCGCCGGTGCTGCTGCATGGGCCGCGGCCGCGCAGCGCCGCCGAGCCGCTGCCCTGGCTGTTGCTGGGCGTGCATTCGGCACGCATGGACATCCGGGGGCGCGACGACCTGCAGGACGAGGCCCTGGGCCTGAATTGCGCCTGGTACGCCGACATCCTGCTGACACTGACGGCCGCATGAGCCCCCGCCCGCCCCAGCCCCTGCTGCCGCCTGCCGTGGTGCTCGTGGCGAC
>DATMJX010000136.1:0-17364 GCA_035553715.1 Methylibium sp. | reverse complement strand
CCGGCTGCTGGCGCCCGCGCCGCTGCTGGCGGCGCTGCTGCGCGCGGCCTTCGGCCTGGGCGCGGCGGCCGCGCTGGGGCTGGCAGGCTGGTCCTTCGCCAGCGAGGCCGAGCCCTACCGTCACCTGTGGCTGCTCGCGCTGGCCGCGCCGCTGCTGCTGTGGGTGCCGACCGCCTCGGGGCTGTGGCTCGGCGAGGGCCGCATGGGGCCGCTGAACCTGCCGCAGGTGGCGGCGCCGGCGCTGGTGCTGCTCGGCCTTGGCGCCATCGCGCTGTGGCGACCGGCCGCGGGCGCGAGCGTGCTGGCGGTGCTGGCGCTGTGGGCGGGCGCGAAGGCGCTGGTCGGGGTCGCCACCGGCATCGCCGCGACGCGCGATGCCGGGCCGGCATCGCCCGATGCCGCCGCGCTGCGGCGGGAGTGGCGCTTCGTCGCGGTGATCGGGATGACCAACGTGGTGAGCCTGCTGAACTACCGGGCGACGCTCTTCCTCGTCGAGCGCGCCGAAGGGCTGGCCGCAGCCGGCGTGTACTCGGTCGCGGTGCAGGTCGCCGAGCTGCTGTGGCTGCTGTCCTCCGCGGTCACGGTGTCGGCCTACCACCGCATCGGCGCGCCCGACGCCGAGGACGCGGCGCTGACGACGCTGCAGGCGGTGCGCTTCAACCTGCTCGCGACGCTGGCCGCGGCGCCCTGGCTCTACGGCGTGGCGGCGTGGGCGCTGCCGGCGCTGCTGGGCGAGGCCTATGCGGCCTCGCTGGTGCCGCTGGCGCTGCTGCTGCCCGGCGTGGCCGGCTATGCGGCGGCCTCCAGCCTGTCGGCCTGGTACACCAACCACCGCGGCGCGCCACGCTGGTCGGCCGGCATCGCCGGGCTGTCGCTGGCGCTGACGCTGCTGATCGCCGCCTGGGCGGTGCCGCGCTGGGGGGCCAGCGGTGCGGCGCTGGCGACCAGCACGGCCTACGGGCTCGCGATCGTCGTGGCGCTGCGCAGCTTCCTGCGCGACGCCGGCCTGCCCTGGCGCGCGCTGCTGGTGCCCCCGCCCGCGCGACAATCGCCGCCGGCATGAAGGCGCTCCTGCACCCCCTCGTCCGGCTGTGGCAGCGGCTGGCCGGACCACGCATGGTGTATGGCCAGGCCGGTGGCGATGGCGTGCTGCGCCGGCACAGCCGCATCAGCAGCCACACGCGCATCGAGGGCCGTGACGGCCTCGCGCTCGGCGACCACGTGTTCATCGGGCACTTCAACTTCATCGACGCGTCGGGGGGGTTGACGATCGGCACCGGCTGCCAGATCACCAACTTCGTCTCGCTGCTGACGCATTCGAGCCACCGTGCGCTGCGGCTCGAGCGCGAGGGCTTCCACGGCCACCCGACGCCGGCCGGGATGCAGCGCGCGCCGACCACGCTCGGCGCGTGGAGCTTCATCGGCCCGCACAGCACGATCGCGCCGGGCACGCGCCTCGGCCGCGGGGTGCTGGTCAAGGCCTACAGCTTCGTCAGCGGCGAGGTGCCGGACTTCGCCGTCGTCGCGGGCCAGCCGGCGTGCGTGGTCGGTGACACGCGCGAACTCGACCGCGCCTGGATCGAGGCCCATGCGGCCGAGTACGGCGAGCCGGCGCGCGCGGCCTACGAGGCCTGGGTGCGCGGGGCATGAGCGCGGGCCGAGCGCCGGGCCGCTCCGAGCCGGTCCCGTGCCGCCGCGAGACGCGGCGGCCGCTCGCGCCGTCCCGGCCCCCGCAGGGAGGCCTGCGGCCGCGCCACTCGCGCCCCACGGGGGATCGCCGGAGGGAGCCCTCGGGCGGCGGGCGCTCATGAAGCGGATCCTTTTCTTCGCCGACGCCAGCAGCATCCACACCCAGCGCTGGGTGCGCGAGATCGCCGCGCGCGGCTTCGACTGCGTCGTCGCGACGCGCCGACCGGCCGAGGTGCCGGGCGCGCGCGACGTGATCGCGATCCGCCCCGGCGCCGACGCCGCCGGCTGGTTCCTCGCGCTGCCCGAGGTGACGCGCGTCGCCAGGCGTGTCGCGCCGCAGTGGGTGCATGGCCACTACGTGACCTCCTACGGCCTGTGGGCGGCAGCCAGCGGCCTGGGCCGCCAGGTGCCGGTGGTGCTGACGGCCTGGGGCTCGGACCTGCTGCTCACGCCGCGCGAGCCGGGCTGGCGCGGCGGCGTGATGGCGGCGCTGGTCGGCTGGTCGCTGCGGCGCGCCGCGCTCGTCACCGCCGACTCCCAGGACGTGCTGGCCGAGGTGGCGCGCTACCGCACGAAGGCGCGCTGCGAGGAGGTGTTGTGGGGGGCGGACACCGAGCGCTTCAAGCCCGGGTCGCCGGCCACGGGCTTCGAGATCGCGAGCCTGCGCAGCTGGGAGCCGAACTACAACATCGGCACGGTGCTCGAGGCCTTCGCGCGGCTGCGCGAGCAGCGGCCGCAGGCCGGCGCGGTGCTGCACCTGCTGGGCGGCGGGCCCGATGAGGCCGCGCTGCGCGCGCAGGCGGACGCGCTCGGCCTCGGCGACAGCGCGCGCTTCCTGGGACGCGTCGGCGACGCGGCGATGGTCGCGACGCTGCAGCGCTCGCGCGTCTCGCTCAGCGTGCCGAGCAGCGACGCGACCTCGGTCGCGATGCTCGAGAGCCTGGCCTGCGGGCTGCCGGTGATTGCCAGTGACCTGCCGGCCAACCGCGCCTGGATCGATCCCGAGTGGCGGGTCCCGCCGCGCGACGCCGCGGCGCTGGCGACGGCCCTCGTGCGCCTGCACGACGACCCGGCCGCCGCCCAGGCGCTGGGCCGCCGCAACCGCGAGCTCGCGCTCCGGCGCGCCTCGCGCCATGCGCAGATGGAGCGCATGGCGCTGCTCTACGACGCGCTGCGGCTGAAGGCCCCCCCGCCGGTCTGAGGAGACACACATGCTCGTCAGCGTGATCGCCCCCTGCCGCAACGAGCGCGAGCATGTCCTCGCGTTCTGCGATGCCGTTGCCGCCCAGGTCCTGCCACCGGGCGTTGCGCTCGAGGTGCTGATCGCCGACGGCCGCAGCAGTGACGGCACGCGCGACAAGCTGCTGCGGCGCGCGTCCGAGGACGCACGCTTTCGCCTGATCGACAACCCCGGGCGCATCGTCTCGACCGGCCTGAACCGCTGCCTGGCCGAGGCGCGCGGCACGGTGATCGTGCGCATGGACCTGCACACCGAGTACGACGAGGACTACGTCGCCGAGTGCCTGGCGGCGCTGGAGCGCAGCGGCGCCGACAACGTCGGCGGTCCCTGGCGTGCCGAGGGCGACGGCGGCACCTCGGACGCGATCGCCGCGGCCTTCCAGTCGCGCTGGGTGGCCGGCGGCGCGCGCTCGCGCGATCTCGACCACGAGGGCCGCGTCGACACCGTCTACCTCGGCTGCTGGCCGCGCGCCACCTTCGAGCGCTACGGCACTTTCGACGAGACCCTGGTGCGCAACCAGGACGACGAGCACAACCTGCGCATCGTGCGTGGCGGCGGCTCGGTGTGGCAGAGCGCGCGCATCGTCTCGCGCTACCGGCCGCGCGCGACGCTGGGCCAGCTGTTCCGCCAGCAGCTGCAGTACGGCTACTGGAAGCCTTTCGTGATGCGCAAGCATGGCCAGGCGGCGGCGTGGCGGCAGTTGGTGCCGGGCGGCTTCGTCGCGGCGCTGGTGGGGCTCGGCGCCGCCGGGCTGGTCTCGGCGGCGGCGCGCAGCGGCTTCGTGACGTTGGGCAATCTGTATGCGCTGTATGTGCTCGCGGCCTCGGTCGCGGTCGCGCGCGAGGCCGGCTGGTCGCTGCTGCCGCGCCTGCCTTTCGTGATCGGCGCCACCCACCTCGGCTATGGGCTGGGCACCTTGCGTGGCTGGTACGACGTGCTCGTGCGCGGCCGGCCCTCGCCGTCCTTCGGGGCGCTGACGCGGTGAGCGGGCCGTCCGCGGACGAGGCCGCCGCGGTCGCGCGGCGCTACGCACGCCGCGACGCCGCGGCCGACGCGCGCCGCTACAGCCTGTTCGACACGGCCGCGCTGCAGGCCCAGCAGGAGCGGCTGCGCGGCATGGTGGTGCTGTGGCGCGACCAGGGCTGGGACGGGCTTGCCGGCCGCGAGCTGCTCGAGGTCGGTTGCGGCAGCGGCGGCAACCTGCTCGACCTGCTGCGCCTGGGCGCCGAGCCGGCACGGCTGACCGGCCTGGAGCTGTTGCCCGAGCGCGTCGCGGCGGCACGCGCCGTGCTGCCGGCGGCGGTGCGCGTGATCGCAGGCGACGCGCTCGCGGCGCCGGTCGCCGAGGCCAGCCAGGACGCGGTGCTTGCCTTCACGCTGTTCTCGTCGATCCTCGACGAGGGCGTGCAGCAGCAGCTCGCCGGAACGATGTGGCGCTGGGTGCGCCCGGGCGGCGGCGTGCTGTGCTACGACTTCGCGGTGGACAATCCGCGCAATGCCGACGTGCGCGGCGTGCCGCCGGCGCGCCTGCGGGCGCTGTTCCCGGCGGCGGCACATTGCCATGTGCGGCGCGTCACGCTGGCGCCGCCGCTGGCGCGTGTGGTCGGCGGCTGGCATCCGCGCCTGCCGGCGTGGTTCAACCTGCCGCCGTTGCGCACGCACCGGCTGTGCTGGCTGTCGAAGGATTGAAGGAACGATGAAGATCACCGTCGTGGGAACCGGCTATGTCGGCCTGGTCACCGGGGCCTGCCTGGCCGAGATGGGCAACCATGTGCTGTGCCTCGATGTCGATGCGCGCAAGATCGAGGTGCTCAACGCCGGCGGCATCCCTATCCACGAGCCGGGGTTGCAGGAGATCGTGCAGCGCAACGCCGCCGCGCAGCGGCTCGAGTTCACCACCGACGTGGACCGCGCCGTCGCGCACGGCACGCTGCAGTTCATCGCGGTCGGCACGCCGCCCGACGAGGACGGCTCGGCCGACCTGCAGTACGTGGTGGCCGCGGCGCGCGCGATCGGCGAGCGCATGACCGACTACAAGGTCGTGATCGACAAGAGCACGGTGCCGGTGGGCACGGCCGAGAAGGTGCGCGTGGCGATCGACGCGGCGCTGGCCGCGCGCGGCGTCAAGGTCGACTACGCGGTCGTCAGCAACCCCGAGTTCCTGAAGGAGGGCGCCGCGGTGGCGGACTTCATGCGCCCGGACCGCGTCGTGATCGGCGCCGACGACGAGCGCGCGGTGCTGCTGATGCGCTCGCTGTACGCGCCCTATGTGCGCAACCGCGACCGCGTGCTGGTGATGGACCTGAAGAGCGCCGAGTTCACCAAGTACGCCGCCAACGCGATGCTGGCCACGCGCATCAGCTTCATGAACGAGCTGTCGCGGCTGGCCGAGGCGGTGGGCGCCGACATCGAGCTGGTGCGCCAGGGCATCGGCAGCGATCCGCGCATCGGCACCCAATTCCTCTACGCCGGCGCCGGCTACGGCGGCTCCTGCTTCCCGAAGGACGTGAAGGCGCTGGTGCGCTCGGCGCGCGATGCTGGCCACGAGCTGCAGCTGCTGCAGGCCGTCGAGGCGGTCAACGAGCGCCAGAAGCAGTGGCTGGCCGACAAGATCGTCGCGCGCCTCGGCGCCGACCTGCGCGGCAAGCGCCTCGCGCTCTGGGGCCTGGCCTTCAAGCCCGGCACCGACGACATGCGCGAGGCGCCGAGCCGGGTGCTCATCGAGCGGCTCGCGTCGCTGGGCGCCGAGGTCGTCGCCTACGACCCGGTCGCGATGGACGAGGCGCGGCGCGTGATGCCCGGGCAGGCCGGGCTGCGCTACGCCGCCTCGGCGCGCGAGGCGCTCGAGGGCGCCGACGCGCTGCTCATCGTCACCGAGTGGAAGGAGTTCCGCAGCCCGGATTTCGATGCGATCCGCAGCGCGTTGAAGCAGCCGCTCGTGTTCGACGGCCGCAACCTGTTCGAGCCGGCGCTGATGAAGTCGCTGGGCATCGAGTACCACGGCATCGGGCGCGGCGCGGCGTGAGTACGCGGACGCGTTCCAGCCGCCGCGTGGCGGGCCGAGCGCCGGGCCGCCCCAAGCCGGCCCGCGTCCCCCCGGGGGACCGGCCGATGTACCCGTCGACCGAGGGGCGGTCATGAGCTTCCTGCCCTTCGCGCTGCCCGAGATCGGCGAGGAGGAGATCGCCGAGGTCGTCGACACGCTGCGCTCGGGCTGGGTGACGACCGGGCCGAAGGCGCGCCGCTTCGAGCAGGACTTCGTCACCTTCCTCGGCGATGCCTCGCTGCAGGCGATGGCGGTCAACTCGGCGACTGCCGGGCTGCACCTCGCGCTCGAGGCGCTGGGCATCGGGCCCGGCGACGAGGTCATCACGACCACCCACACCTTCACCGCGACCGCCGAGGTGGTGCGCTACCTCGGTGCCGACGTCGTGCTGGTCGACATCGACCCGGCGACGCTGAACATCGACCCGGCCGCGGTCGAGGCCGCGATCACGCCACGTACCAAGGCCATCCTGCCGGTGCATTACGCCGGCCTGGCCGCGCCGATGGACGCGATCCTGGCGATCGCCCGCCGCCACGGCCTGAAGGTCGTCGAGGATGCGGCCCATGCGCTGCCGACGACGCACGCCGGCGCGCTGGTCGGCACGCTGGCGAGCGACGCGACGGTGTTCAGCTTCTATGCCAACAAGACCATCACCACCGGCGAGGGCGGCATGGTCGTCACGCGCGATGCGGCGCTGGCCGAACGCATCAAGGTGATGCGGCTGCACGGCATCAGCCGCGACGCCTTCGACCGCTTCACCGCCAAGACGCCGAGCTGGTACTACGAGATCGTCGCGCCGGGCTTCAAGTACAACCTGACCGACATTGCCGCGGCGCTGGGCCTGCACCAGCTCAAGCGCGCCGAGGGCTTCCAGCGCCGCCGCGCCGAGATCGCCGCGCGCTACGACGCGGCCTTCGCCGGCCTGCCGCTGCTGACGCCGCCCGGCCCGGCGCCGGGCGATCGCCATGCCTGGCACCTCTATGTCGTGCGCCTGGCCGACGGTGCGCCGCTGGCGCGCGAGGCCTTCATCGAGCGGCTGTTCGCGCTCGGCATCGGCTGCTCGGTGCACTACATCCCGCTGCACCAGCACCCCTACTGGCGCGAGCGCTATGGGCTGGAGGCGGCGCGCTTCCCGCACAGCCAGCGCGCCTACGAGCGCATGGCCAGCCTGCCGATCTACACGAAGATGAGCGACGCCGACGTCGAGCGCGTGATCACGGCGGTGCGCGAGGTGTTAGGGCCTGTCACCGCCATCGGAGAGTCCGCGTGACCCAGGAAACGGCGGCTACCAAGGCGCCAAGCGCAGCCAGGGTCGGACCCCGGCGAGCATTGGCAACGCTGGGAGCGGCCGTTTCCTGGGATCACCCGAAGGGCCCGTGTCGCGCAAGCCTCAGGGCGGCGTTGCTCGCTCGTTGCGTGCAGGACCACGCGGCCTCGCTCGCGCCTTGCCCTGAGGCTTGCGCGACACGGGCGCGGACCCTCCGATGGCGGTGACAGGCCCTAAGCGCCTGATGGCCAAGCGGCTGTTCGACCTGCTGTTGGCCGCCATCGGGCTGCTGCTGCTCAGCCCGGTGCTGTTCGCGATCGCGCTGGCGGTGCGGCTCGACACGCCCGGCCCGGCGCTGTTTCGGCAGCAGCGCGTCGGCCGCGGCGGGCGCCTCTTTCGGATCCACAAGTTCCGCACCATGGTCGCCGACGCGCCGCAGCGCGGCCCCGGCCTGACGATCGGCGAGGACGCGCGCATCACCCGCGTCGGCCGCTTCCTGCGCGCCAAGCGGCTCGACGAGCTGCCGCAGCTGATCGACGTGCTCAAGGGCGACATGAGCCTGGTCGGCCCGCGCCCCGAGCTGCCGCGCTACGTCGCGCTCTACCCGCCAGCGTTGCGCGAGCGCGTGCTGGCGCTGCGGCCCGGCATCACCGATCCCTCCTCCTTGGCGCACCTGGACGAGGCCGCGCGCCTGGCCGCCGCGCCGGATCCGGAGCGCGAGTACGTCGAGGTCATCCTGCCCGGCAAGCTGCGGGCGGCGGCCGACTATGCCGCGCGCGCCTCGCTGGCGACCGACATCGGCGTGCTGCTGCGCACGCTGCGCGCGCTGCTGCGCCGGGCGCAGCGATGAGAATCCCAGGCTTGCCCGAACCGCCCCGCCCCCCGATGAGCTCCGACGACGCCACGGTCTGGCACCGCCTCGATGCGGCGCTGACCCGCCTGCGGCCGCAGCGCGAACCGCTGTCGCTGCTCATCGATGCGCTCGTCGTCGTCGCGGCCTGGAACTTCACCTACCTGTTCCGTCTCGGCTTCGAGCGCTGGTGGTCGGCGCGGCCCGACTACGACCCGCTGGTGCTGGCCGGCATCGTCGCGCTCTACCTGGTCGTGTTCGTCGCGCTCGGCGTGCCGCGCGGGCTGTGGCGTTTCTCGGGCTTCGGCGAGGTGCAGCGCCTGACGGTCGCCTGCGCGCTGGCCGGCGCGATCGCCGCGGCCGCCGTGCTGATGGCCCAGCTCGAGAAGATCCCCCGCTCGGTGCTGGTCCTGCACCCGGTGATCACGCTGTTCGGGCTGGCGGGCGTGCGCTTGGCCTACCGCATGCTCTACGAGCACACGCGTGCGCGCCTCAGCCGTGCCGCGCCGGGCACGCGGCGCGCGCTGGTGCTCGGGGCCGGCACCGCGGCGCGCACGCTGCTCGCGGGACTGCAGCACCAGGGCTGGGTGATCGCCGGTCTGCTCGACGACGCGCCCGGCCGCCAGGGCACGCGCGTGGCCGGCGTGCCGGTGCTCGGGCGGCTCGACCAGGCCGCCGAGCTGGCCGCGCGCCACGACGCCGGCCACCTGATCATCGCGATCCCCTCGCTGCGCGGCGCCGGGCGCCGCCGCGTGATCGAGCTGGCGACCGCGACCGGCCTGCCGGTGCTGACCGTGCCCTCGGCGCAGGAGCTGCTCGACGGCAGCCAGCTCAGCCGCGTGCGCGACATCCGCCCCGAGGACCTGCTCGGCCGCGAGCCGGTGCGGCTCGACGAGGCCGGCATCGCCGAGTGCCTCTCCGGCAAGACCGTGCTGATCACCGGCGCCGGCGGCAGCATCGGCGCCGAGCTGTGCCGCCAGGTCGCGCGCTACGGGCCGCGCAAGCTGGTGCTGCTGGAGCTCAGCGAGTTCAACCTCTACACCATCGAGCAGGAGCTGCAGCAGCGCCACCCGGGCCTGCCGCTGGCACGCCGTGTCGGCGACGTGCGGCGGCTCGAGTCACTGCGCGCGCTGTTCGCCGCCGAGCGGCCGCAGATCGTCTTCCATGCCGCCGCCTACAAGCATGTGCCGCTGATGGAGGACGACAACGCCTATGCGGCGCTCGAGAACAACACGCTGGGCACCTGGCATGCGGCGCGGGCGAGCGCCGAGTCCGGCGTCGAGCGCTTCGTGCTGATCTCCACCGACAAGGCGGTCAACCCGACCAATGTGATGGGCGCGAGCAAGCGCGCCGCCGAGCTGCTGCTCGGCGAGCTGGCGACGCGCGGCCACGCGACGAAGTTCATGGCGGTGCGTTTCGGCAACGTGCTCGGCTCGAGCGGCAGCGTGATCCCGAAGTTCCAGGCCCAGATCGCCGCCGGCGGGCCGGTGACGGTCACGCACCCGGACATCACGCGCTACTTCATGACCATCCCCGAGGCCGCGCGGCTGGTCGTGCAGGCCGCGGCGATCGGCGACAGCGGCCGCGTCTACGTGCTCGACATGGGCGAGCCGGTGAAGATCGTCGACCTGGCGCGCGACATGATCCGGCTCGCGGGCCACACGCCCGACGAGATCGCGATCACCGTCACCGGCCTGCGCCCCGGCGAGAAGCTCTACGAGGAGCTGCTGGCCGACGCCGACACCGCGCTGCCCACGGCCAACCCGCGCATCCGCGTCGCGCGGCTGGTCGCCGAGCCCGAGGCAGTCACGACGCTGCTCGACTGGATCGCCGCCCACCCGCAGGCCGGCGCCGAGGCGGTGCGGGCCGCGCTGGCCGAGGCGGTGCGTGAATACCGGCCAGCGGGCGGCGCGTGAACATCGCCTACCTCGACCCGCCCTACAGCCGCTATTTCCACGACCTGGCGGGGCGGCTTGCCGCCGGCAGCGGGGGCTCCGTGACCGCGCTGCTGTCCTGCCCGGCCTACAAGCTCTACACCGGCGGGGACCGCTGCGAGGTCTGGCGCAGCGGCGATGCCGACGCCGAAGTCCCGCTGCCGTCCGAATTCGCCCGCGCGGCCTGGGCGCGCACCGAGGCCCCGACCTTCCGGCGCGCCTTCGCGCACGCGGTCGCCTGGTTCAAGCAACGCTTTGCGGCCGAGCGCATCGAGCTCTGCCTGGTGTTCTCGGACGCGCGGCCGTTCTCGCAGGCCGCGCGCGTGGCCGCCGAGGCGCTCGGCGTCGTCTGCATCTACTTCGAGCGCGGGGCCTTCCGCAACCGCACCGCGAGCCTGAGCTCGCTGGGCCTGAACGCGCGCTTCGACCTCGCGGTGGCGCAGCGCGACGAGGACGCGGTGCAGGGCCTCGCGCCCGAGGCGCTGCCGCCGCGGCGGCCGACCGAGCGCTGGCTGCGGCTGCGCTTCCTGGCCTTCATGGTGCTCAACGCCTGGGCCTGCTCGCGCGATCCGGGCCTGCGCCCGATGCAGCACAAGACCTACCACCCGTTCAACTACCTGCGCATATGGCTGCGCGAGCGCGTGGCGCGGCGACAGGCGCGGGCCGACCGCCGCGTGCGACGCATCGCGCCCGGCGCGACGGACCCGGTGGTGCTGCTGCCGCTGCAGCTGCAGACCGACTCGCAGTTCGTCCTGTATTCGCCCTTTCCGCACAACCAGGGCCTGCTCGACTTCGTCGTGCCGCGCATCACCGCGGCGCTGCCGGGCGCGCGCGTGCTGGTCAAGCGCCATCCGATGGACGTGCGGCGCTACCGGCTGCCGCCGGGGGCCGAGTTCGTCGAGGGCAACCTGGCGCGCTTGCACAGCCGGGCGACGATGCTGGTGTGCCTGAACTCCAACACCGGCTTCGAGGCGGCGCTGCGCGGTCTGCCGGTGCTGTGCTTCGCCGACAGCTTCTACACCGCCAGCCCGCAGATCCTGCGCGTGGGCCGCGAGGACTTCGCCGACGCGGTGGCCGAGGCCGCGACGCGGGGTCACGATGCCGAGGCCGGTCGGCGGCTGCGCGCCGCCGTGCTGCGCCACTACCAGGCGCCGGGCGACGCCTGGGCCTACACCGCAGCCGACCTCGACGCGACCGTCGAGATCGTCCGGCAGCATGCCCGCGCGGCGCAGGCACGCCGCGCAGGCACCGCGGGGCCGGTCACGGGCGTCAGCGCCGCGCCGGCGGGCGATCGCGCCAGCGCTTGAGCGCGCGCAGCGTCCGCCAGGGCAGCGCGTCGCCGCCCTCCGGCGGCCCCCAGCCACGCGGCGTCGCGCCGGGCGGCAGCTGCGCGACGCGCCGGCGCTGCCCGCTCATCCACTCGACCAGGCGCTCGGGCGCGGCGCGCTGCAGCGTCAGCGGGTCGAGGCAGCGCGGGTAGTCGATCAGCGCCGCGTGCACCAGCGCCTCGCGTGTCACGCGGTGCGCCGTGGCGCGTCGTGCCGGCGCCGCCAGCGCGTCGTCGCTGAGCCCCCAGCCGGCGTAGAAGGGCATGCCGAAGCAGCGCAGCGGGCGCTCCCACAACAGCGCCTCGAAGCCCATCTGAGAGGTGACGGTGTAGACCGCGGCGGCGCGTTCCAGCAGCGCCGGCGCGTGGACGTCGTTCGCGATCAGCGTGACGCGCGCGGCCTGCCCCGGTGTCAGGCGCTCGAAGTGGCCACGCTTGCGCCCGGCCACCACGTCCGGGTGGACCTTCAGCAGCAGCGGCCGCCGCGGGTGCTCGTCGAGTGCGGCCTCGAGCATGCGCGCGAAGCTGCCGGCATCGGCCAGGCCGTGCACGATCGATGCGTCGCCCTGGGTCTGGTCCACCACGAGCACGTGGGGTTCGGCGTGCGGCGGCGCGGACTCGGGCGCATGGTTGTACTTCGACAGCCGCCCCGCACACCAGGCCCGCGCCAGCGCCGCCGCGCGGGCCTGCTCGGCGGGCGTGCGCTCGCAAGCGATCAGCCGCTCGAGCCGCGAGGGTGCGCTCGCGTCGTAGTAGATGCCGAGGTCGTCGACCACCAGCGACAGCGCCGCGTCGGTGTCGCCGAGGCCGACCGAGCGAAGGAAGCCGTCCTCGAGCGCGACATAGGGCAGGCCGGCGCGCCGTGCCGCGTCGCGCGCCTGCAGCGACACGCCCTTGAGGCCCCAGCCGACCACCGCCGCGACCCCTCGCGCGGACAGCCAGGGACGCCAGCGCACCGTGCGGCCGAGGAAGGTGTCGAGCCAGGGTGTCAGCCGTGGGCCGAGGTGCAGGCAGACCCAGGCGCCCTCGGCGAGGTGGGCCAGCGGGTCGGCGGCGGGGTTCATCGGTCCAGGCACCGCAGCCCCTCGGCCTGCCAGCGCGCGAGCAGTGCCTGCTCGCGCGCCCAGGCGTGGCGGCGCCCCGGCGGCTTGGCGGCGATCGCCGCGTGGTAGCGGCCTCCGGGGCCGAGCCCGCCGCCGATGCCGGCACAGTGCAGCCCCTCCCAGCCGCCGAGCAGCGTGCGCAGCCAGGCCAGCGTCAGCAGCCCGGCGCTCGGCGGCGCCTCGAGCTCGCGCACCAGCGTGCGCCAGACCGCCAGCGGCACGGTCAGCACCGGCGTGTCCTCGCCCGCCAGCAGCGCCAGCGTCTCGGGGTCGACGACGCGAAAGCGCGGGTCGGGCCCGCTGTGCACCGCCCAGGCGATGCCGGCGGGCCGCTCGCCACGGTAGTCGCCCTTGGCGACCCAGACGTCGGTGCGCCGGCCGATGTCGACGGGGTCGGCGTCGCCGCGGAAGGCGTTGAAACGCAACACCGCGGCATGGGCGTCGATCGCCGTGCCCAGCGTGCCGCCGCGCAGCGTCGCGGCATTGCCGACGACGCACAGCCCGCCCGCGTCGCGGCGCCGCGCCAGCCAGTCCGCGAAGGCGGCGCGGCGATCGGCCTGCTCGTCGTGCAGCTGCGCCAGCCGCCGTGCCGCGGGCGTGCAGGGCGCCGGCCCCCGCGCGGCCAGCGCCGGGATGCGCACCGCCGCGTCGGCCAGCGCCTGCGGCGGCATGGTGACCAGGCTGGCCGGTGCGGCTTCGGCGAGCAGGCCGAGCGCCAGGCGCCGGACGTTCGGCGCCAGCGCCGGCGCGGCGTCCCGCAGCGGCGCGATCCAGCGGCCCGGCAGCGGCCGGCCGAGGTCGCGGCGGAAGGTAGCCAGGCGCAGCAGCGCGGGGGCGCTGCCGCTGGCGCGCCAGGCCGCCCAGTAGCCGATCAGCGTCGCGCGGTCGTAGCGACCCCGGTCGCGGCGCCAGCGGGCGCGCAGGCCGGCCCAGCGGCCGGCGAGGGCGGCGCCGCGCTCAGTGGCCATCGCGCGCCTCGCGCACCGCGGCGACCCAGTCGGCGGCGATGGCGTCGATGTCGGCGAGCGCGCGCATCCGGGCGGCCAGCCCGTCGGTCTCGGCGGCATGGGCCGCGTCGTCGAACAGCAGCCGCTCCAGTGCCGCCTCCCAGGCCGCGGGGTTCTCGGCGAAGACCGCGCCACTGCCGACGAAGCGCTCGGCGTCGGGCAGCGGCGAGAGCACCGTCGGGATGCCCCAGCAGCCGGCCTCGATGACCTTCAGTGCCGACTTGCAGCGCGTGAACGGCGAGGCCTCGAGCGGCGCGAGGTTGACGCGGCCGCGCTGCACCGCCTCGTGGTAGCGCTCGAAGGGCAGCTTCTCCTCGTGCCACACCTGGCCCTCGCGGGCGCGCAGCGTGAAGTGCAGCGGGCCGGTGACCAGCAGCCGGGCCTCGGGATGGCGCGCGAGCACGCGCTCGAGTGCCGGTGCGACGAGCGCGAAGTCGCGGTCGTGGCTGCGCGTACCGGGCAGGTAGGTCATCAGCGGCGGCCGAAGGCTCGCTGGTGGCACCGGCATGGCGCGCCAGCGGGCGTGGATCGCATTCGGCACGCGTCGTGGTGCCATCGCGAGCACGCCGGCTGCGGCCTCGGCCAGCGGTGCAGTGGACACGGTGGCGCGGCCGAGGCGCCGCAGCGCCGCCGCGTGGCGGGCGAACTCGGCGCGCAGCGCCGCGAGCGGCCGCAGCCCGTTGAGCACGGCCGGGCTGGCCTCGGCCAGTGCCGGGTCGAACACCAGGTCGTCGAAATCGGCCTGCAGCAGCGTGCCGCGCGCGCGCAGCAGCGCCGCGAGTGCGGCGAGCCGGGGACCGTCGAGCGGGCGGTGGAACTGCACGACGTCGAAGCGCCGCCACCACGGCAGGTGGCTCGCATGGCCGAGCCAGACCTCGTGGCCGGCGCGCCGCAGCGCCTCGGCCAGGTTCTCGCAGCGGTAGGTGAAGGAGGGGTTGCGCCGCAGCAGCGCCGCGTTGCGGTTGCAGCCGAGCAGCGCGATGCGCAGCGGCGCGTCCCCCATCAGCTGTCCAGCACCCCGCGCTGACGCAAGGTCTCGATCACCTGCTGTGCGGCTGCTTCCGGCGATTCGATGCTGCATTGCAGCCGCAGCTCCGGCTCGAGCGGCGTCTCGTAGGGCGAGTCGATGCCGGTGAAGTTCTTCAGCTCGCCGCGGCGCGCCTTCTTGTACAGCCCCTTCGGGTCGCGTTGCTCGGCGACCTCGAGCGGCGTGTCGACGAAGATCTCGACGAATTCGCCCTCGCCGAACATCGCGCGGGCCATCTGGCGCTCGGCACGGAAGGGCGAGATGAAGGCGGTCAGCACGATCAGGCCGGCGTCGACCATCAGCTTCGCGACCTCGGCGACACGGCGGATGTTCTCGACGCGGTCCTCGTCGGTGAAGCCGAGGTCTTTGTTCAGGCCGTGGCGCACGTTGTCGCCGTCGAGCAGGTAGGTGTGGTGGCCCAGCGCGTGCAGCTGCTTCTCGACCAGGTTCGACACCGTCGACTTGCCGGCGCCCGACAGCCCGGTGAACCACAGCACGCAGGGCTTCTGGTGCTTGGCCGCCGCGCGGGCCGCCTTGTCGACGTCGCAGTGCTGCAGGTGGATGTTGTGCGCGCGGCGCAGCGCGAAGCGCAGCATGCCGGCGCCGACCGTGTTGTTGGTCAGCCGGTCGATCAGGATGAAGCCGCCGGTATCGCGGTTGTCCTGGTAGGGGTCGAAGGCGATCGGGCGGTCGACCTTCAGGTTGCACTCGCCGATCGCGTTGAGCTCCAGGCGCTTGGCGGCCAGGTGCTCCATCGTGTTGACGTTGACCTGGTGCTTGATCTCGGTGACCGTCGCCGGCACCGTGGTCGCGCCGATCTTCAGCAGGTAGGGGCGACCGGGCAGCAGCGGCTCCTCGTGCATCCACACCAGCGTGGCCTCGAACTGGTCGGCCACGCTGGCCGGCACCGCGGCGCTCGCGATCACGTCGCCGCGCGAGATGTCGATCTCGTCCTTCAGCGTCAGCGTGATGGACTGGCCGGCCACCGCGAGCGGCAGGTCGCCGCCGTGCGCGACGATGCGCGCGACCGTGCTCTCCTTGCCCGAGGGCAGCGCGCGGATGCGGTCGCCGGGGCGCACGACGCCGCTGGCGATCTGGCCCGCGAAGCCGCGGAAGTCGAGGTCGGGGCGATTGACCCACTGCACCGGCAGGCGGAACGGGCCGGACTGCAGCCGCGTCTCGTCGATCTCGACCGTCTCCAGGTAGCCCATCAGCGTCGGGCCGTGGTACCAGGGCATGCGGTCGCTGCGGTCGACGACGTTGTCGCCGCGCAGCGCCGACATCGGGATCGGCGTGATGTCCTGCAGGCCGATCTGCTTGGCGAAGGCGCGGTACTCGTCGACGATCGCGTCGAAGGTCTTCTGGGCGTGGCCCATCAGGTCCATCTTGTTGATCGCCAGCACCACGTGGCGGATGCCGAGCAGCGAGACCAGGAAGCTGTGCCGGCGCGTCTGCGTCAGCACGCCGCGGCGCGCGTCGATCAGGATGATGGCGACGTCGGCGGTCGATGCGCCGGTGACCATGTTGCGCGTGTACTGCTCGTGGCCCGGCGTGTCGGCGACGATGAACTTGCGCCGGTCGGTCGAGAAGAAGCGGTAGGCGACGTCGATCGTGATGCCCTGCTCGCGCTCGGCGGCGAGGCCGTCGACGAGCAGCGCGAAGTCGATGTCGTCGCCCTGGGTGCCCCACTTCTTGGAGTCGGCCTCGATGGCGGCGAGCTGGTCCTCGAACAGCATCTTCGATTCGTACAGCAGCCGCCCGATCAGCGTGCTCTTGCCGTCGTCGACGCTGCCGCAGGTGATGAATCGCAGCAGGCCCTTGCGCTCGTGCTGGCGCAGGTAGGCCTCGATGTCGGTGGCGATGAGGTCGGAAACGTGGGCCATTCAGGACTCCTGCCGGGCCGTCCCAAAGGAGGCCTGAGCCCCCTTGGGGGGCAGCGAACGAACGTGAGCGTGGGGTCTGCAGGTCATCAGAAATACCCCTCTTGCTTCTTCTTCTCCATCGACGCGGCGCTGTCGTGGTCGATCATGCGGCCCTGGCGCTCGGAGGTCTTGGTCAGCAGCATCTCCTGGATGATGGCCGGCAGCGTGTCCGCCTCCGACTCCACCGCGCCGGTCAGCGGGTAGCAGCCGAGGGTGCGGAAGCGCACCTTCTTCATCACCGGCACCTCGTTGGGCTTGAGCGGCATGCGCTCGTCGTCGACCATGATCAGCGTGCCGTCGCGCTCGACCACCGGCCGCTCGCGCGCGAAGTACAGCGGCACGATCGGGATGTTTTCGAGGTGGATGTACTGCCAGATGTCGAGCTCGGTCCAGTTCGAGATCGGGAACACGCGGATCGACTCGCCCTTGTGGTGGCGCGTGTTGTAGAGCTTCCAGAGCTCGGGGCGCTGGTTCTTCGGGTCCCAGCGGTGCTCGGCGGTGCGGAAGGAGAAGATGCGCTCCTTGGCGCGGCTCTTCTCCTCGTCGCGGCGCGCGCCGCCGAAGGCGGCGTCGAAGCCGTACTTGTCGAGCGCCTGCTTCAGCCCCTGCGTCTTCCACATGTCGGTGTGGATCTGCGAGCCGTGGGTGAAGGGGTTGATGCCCAGCGCCGCGGCCTCGGGGTTCTGGTGCACGAGCAGCTCCATGCCCATCTCCTGGGCCATGCGCTCGCGCATCGCGTACATGTCGCGGAACTTCCAGGTGGTGTCCACGTGCAGCAGCGGGAAGGGCGGCGGTGCGGGCCAGAAGGCCTTCTTGGCCAGGTGCAGCATGCAGGCGCTGTCCTTGCCGATCGAGTACAGCATCACCGGGTTCTCGCACTCGGCGACCACCTCGCGCAGGATGTGGATGCTCTCGGCCTCGAGGCGCTGCAAATGGGTCAGGGGAGCGGGGG
>DATMJX010000135.1:0-6020 GCA_035553715.1 Methylibium sp. | reverse complement strand
ACGACTTCATCGACCGCAAGCACGGGCGCAAGCCGATCGTCTACGACGTCGAGATGCTGGCGCCGATCCTCAAGGACACCTACGGCGTCATCCTCTACCAGGAGCAGGTCATGCAGATCGCCCGCGAGCTCGCGGGCTACTCGCTGGGGCAGGCGGACCTGCTCCGCCGCGCCATGGGCAAGAAGAAGCCCGAGGAGATGGCCAAGCACCGCATCATCTTCGCCGAGGGCGCGGCGAAGAACGGCATCGACGCGGGCAAGGCCAACGAGATCTTCGACCTGATGGAGAAGTTCGCGGGCTACGGCTTCAACAAGTCGCATGCCGCCGCCTATGCGCTGCTGGCCTATCACACGGCCTGGGCCAAGGTGCACTACCCGGCCGAGTTCACCGCGGCCAACATGACGGTGGCGATCGACGACACCGACAAGCTCAAGATCTTCCATGACGACGCGCTTGCGCTCGGCGTCGCCTTCGATCCGCCGGACCTGAACGCCGGCACCTGGCGCTTCGAGCCGGTCGACGACCGGCGGGTGCGCTACGGCCTCGGTGCGATCAAGGGCACCGGCCAGGGGGCGATCGAGGCGATCGTCGAGGCGCGCCAGGCCGGCGGGCCGTTCACGAGCCTGTTCGACTTCTGCCGCCGCGTCGACCGCCAGCGCGTCAACAAGCGCGTCGTCGAGGCGCTGGTCAAGGCCGGCGCCTTCGATGCGCTCCACCCCGAGCGGGCCGCGTTGATGGCCAGCATTGCACTGGCCTTCGAGGATGCCGAAACCCAGGCGGCCAATGCCGACCAGGGCGGGCTGTTCGACTTCGGCGACGATGCCCACGCCTCGAGCACGCGCGAGCCCGGGCTCGTCGCCGCCGAGCCCTGGAGCGTGCGCGAGCGCCTGATGAACGAGAAGCAGGCGCTCGGCTTCTACCTCTCGGGCCACCTGTTCGACGACTGCGAGGCCGAGGTGCGGCGTTTCGCGCGCCGCCGCATTGCCGACCTCAGCGACAGCCGCGAGCCGCAGCTGCTGGCCGGCATCGTCGGCGATCCGCGCTGGGTCAATGGCCAGCGCGGCCGGGTGCTGATCTTCAAGCTCGACGACAAGAGCGACACGATCGAGGCGGTCGCCAACGAGGACGTGCTCGAGGGCTGCCGCGAGCTGATGGCCGAGGATGCGCTGGTCATCGTGCAGGGCAAGGTGCAGCCCGACCGTTTCTCCGGTGGCCTGCGGCTGAACGTCAGCCAGGTCTGGGACCTGGCCACGGCGCGCTGCCGCTTCGGCCGCTACCTGCGCGTCGCGGTCAATGGGCGGGTTCCGCCGGTGCTGGAGCTGCTGCGCGACTTCCCGCCGAGGGTGCAGCAGACCGAGCAGGGCGAGCTTCGCCTGGGCCTTGGCGTGCACCTGCTGCTGCAGCGTGAGCGCGTGCAGGCCGAGCTGGACTTGGGCGACGATGGCCGCTTTTACCCGTCGGATGACGCGTTGGAGCGCTGGAAAACCGGCGCTCATGGCGAGGCCGTGGTCGTCTACGACTGAATTCGTTACAAATTCCCGGCCGGGTTTGACGAATTCGCACGGGGCCGCTGCCGGCCGGCGGTCGGCCGGCGGCTACCCTCGGGCGTTGGCTGGAAATCCCGACAGAAGGAGTGTGTGCATGATGAAGCGATTTGTCCTGGCGGCCGCGCTGGCGGCCAGCCTGAGCCCGGCGCTGGCGGCCGATGTCGGTGTCTCGGTCAGCATCGGTCAGCCGGGCTTCTACGGCCGCATCGACATCGGCAACTACCCGCAGCCGGCCCTGATCTACCCGCAGCCGGTCGTGATCGCGCCGGCGCCCTATGCGGTCGTCCAGCAGCCGATCTACCTGCACGTGCCGCCCGGGCATGCGAAGGACTGGCGCAAGCATTGCGGCAAGTACAACGCCTGCGGCCAGCGCGTCTACTTCGTGCAGGACAACTGGTACCAGAACACCTATGTGCCGGCGTACCAGTCGCGCCATGGCGGCCAGGGCAAGGGGCCGAAGGACCGGGACCATGGCAACGGCCATGGCAACCATGGCAAGGGCAATGGCCACGGCAAGGGCCGCGACTGACGTCTCTGCTGTCCGTGTGAAAGTGGTGAAGCGCGGCCGAGGCCGCGCTTTTTCTCGCTTACGGGGCGATCGCCCCGGGTCTATGCTGGCCGCGTGGACACCCCCAAGACCGGCCTGATCCTCACCGGCGGCGGCGCGCGCGCCGCCTACCAGGTCGGCGTGCTCGTCGCCATCGAACGACTGCGCCGCGAGGTCGGCGCGCCCGAGCGCAACCCCTTTCCGGTGATCGCGGGCACCTCGGCGGGCGCCGTCAATGCCGCGGCGCTGGCCGCGGGCGCCGACGACTTCCGCGCCGCGGTGCGCATGCTCGCCGCGGTGTGGCGTCAGCTGGAGGCCGGCCAGATCTACCGCGCCGACGCCTTCGGCGTGATCCGTACCGGCGCGCGCTGGCTGACCTTGTTCACCGCCGGCTGGGCGCTGGCGCGCTGGCGCCGCGCGCGTCCGCGCTCGCTGCTCGACAACGCACCGCTCGAGGAGCTGCTGCGGCGCCTGGTCCCGATCGAGCGCGTGCCGGCGCTCATCGAGGCCGGCCATCTGCACGCACTCGCGATCACGGCGTCGAGCTATACCGCCGGCGATCACGTGACCTTCTATGCCGGCTCCGACGCCATCGCGCCGTGGACGCGCTCGCAGCGCATCGCCGTGCAGGCGCGGCTCGAGATCGGGCACCTGATGGCCTCCTCGGCGATCCCCTTCATGTTCCCGGCCGTACCGCTGACCCTGCAGGGCGCCTGCGGGTACTACGGCGACGGCTCGATGCGGCAGGCCGCGCCGATCTCGCCGGCGGTGCACCTCGGGGCCGACCGCATCCTGGTGATCGGCGCTGGGCGGCTGCACGAGCCGGCCGGGGCGCGCATCGAGACGAGCGGGTATCCGAGCCTGGCGCAGATTGCCGGCCATGCGCTGTCGAACATCTTCCTGGACGCCTTGGCGGTCGACATCGAGCGGCTGCAGCGCATCAACCACACGCTGTCGCTGCTCGGCCCCGACCTGCGTCAGCGCACCTCGCTGCGCCCGATCGAGTTGCTGGTGATCGCGCCGAGCCAGCGCCTCGACGACATCGCCGGACGGCACCTGCATGCGTTGCCGGTGCCGGTGCGCTCGCTGCTGCGGGCGATCGGCGTCTCGGGCGAGGGCAACGACGCGCGCGGCGCGGCGCTGGCGAGCTACCTGCTGTTCGAGGCGCCCTACACGCGCGAACTGATCGCGCTCGGTGAGGCCGACACGATGGCGCGGCGCGACGATGTGCTGCGTTTCTTCCGCTGGCCGACCGAGGCGGTCGAGCGCGGCCCGGCGACGCGGCCGGGCGCGCTCGCGGCCTGAACCTCAGTTCCGGGCCTTCTTCTCGGCGGCAGGCTTGGGCGCCGGCGCCTTGGCCGCGGCCCGGGGGGACGTCGCCGTGGCGACGTAGGCCTCGCCGTTGACCGTCAGGCCGGCGGCGGACAGCCGCGCGGCGCTGCCCGGGCCGACCCCGGCGACACGGTCGATCAGATCCTGCCAGCTCTTGAACTCGGCCTGCTTGCGCGCCGCCAACAGCTTGCCGGACAGGGCCGGGCCGACCCCGCGCACCGTCTCGAGCGCGGCCTGGTCGGCCCGGTTGACGTCGACGGCGGCCAGCGCGAGTGCGCTGGCGAGGGACAGGACGGTCGCAAGAATCAGCTTGAGCATGACGGGCTCCCTGAAGGGGTTGCGGCGCGGTGTTGCGCCGTGTCGCGAAGTTAGGCGCAGCAGCGCTGCGGCGCATCACCCGGTGGCGGGCCGGCCAACGGGGGATGCGCGGTGTCCACCCGCGTGGGGGGAGGGGCGCTCGGTGACAATCGATGCCATCGACGAACGGTGTCCCTGCCATGTCTTCCCTGTTCCTGAGCAACCTGCACGAGCACCAGTCGCTGTTCGGGCGGCTGGCCTCGCTCGACGCGGCCGTGCACGCGGCGGCCGAGGCCGCGGCACGCTGCCTGCAGCAGGGAGGCAAGCTGCTGTTCTGCGGCAATGGCGGCTCGGCGGCCGACGCGCAGCACCTGGCCGCCGAGCTGACGGGCCGTTTCATCAAGGACCGGCGGCCGCTGGCGGCGATCGCGCTGACGACCGACACCTCGGCGCTGACCTCGATCGCCAACGACTACCGCTTCGATGACGTGTTCGTCCGCCCGCTGCGCGGCCTGGCACGCGCCGGCGACTGCCTGGTCGCGATCTCGACCTCCGGGAACTCGAAGAACGTCATCGAGGCGGTGCGCGCCGCGCGCGAACTCGGCGTCGCGACGATCGGCCTGCTCGGCCGCGACGGCGGGACGCTGCGGGAGCTGTGCGATCACCCGATCGTCGTGCCGAGCGAGGTGACCGCGCGCATCCAGGAGGCGCACATCCTGATCGGCCACACGCTGTGCGGCGCGGTCGAGCACGCGCTGGGGCTGGGCTGAGCATGCGCCTCGATGCCGCGAAGGTGGCCGCCAGCCGGGTGCTGGTGGTCGGTGACGTGATGCTGGACCGCTACTGGTTCGGTGCGGTCGAGCGCATCTCGCCCGAAGCGCCGGTGCCGGTGGTGCGCGTGGCGCGGGAGGAGGAGCGCCTCGGTGGTGCGGCCAACGTCGCGCTGAACGCGAAGACGCTGGGCGCACAGGTCACGCTGCTGACGGTGGTGGGCGCCGATGCGGCTGCGGCACGGCTGCGCCACCTGCTCGAGCAGCAGGGCGTGCGCACGCTGCTCGGCGAGGACGCGGCGCTGCAGACCATCGTCAAGCTGCGCATCATCGGTCGTTCGCAGCAGCTGTTGCGCGCCGACTTCGAGAGCGAGCCGGCCAACGAGGTGCTTGCGCAGATGAGCGGCGAGTTCGAGCGCGCGCTGGATGGGCACGACCTGGTGCTGTTCTCGGACTACGGCAAGGGTGGGCTGGCCCACATCTCCCGCATGATCGAGCTGGCCCGTGCGGCCGGCAAGCCGGTGCTGGTCGACCCGAAGGGCAGCGACTACCGCCGCTATGCCGGCGCCGACCTGATCACCCCGAACCGTGCCGAGATGAGCCAGGTGGTCGGGACCTGGGCAGGCGAGGCCGACCTTCACAGGCGCGCCGAGGCACTGCGTACCGAGCTCGCCCTGGGGGGCGTGCTGGTGACGCGCTCCGAACAGGGCATGAGCCTGTTCGACGGGGCCGAGCCGCTGCACGTGCCGGCACAGGCCCGCGAGGTGTTCGATGTCACCGGCGCCGGCGACACCGTGATCGCGACGCTCGCCGTGCTGATGGCTGCGGGGCTCACGCCGCGCGAAGCCGTGCCCCTGGCCAACAAGGCGGGGGGCATCGTCGTGGGCCGCTTCGGGACCGCGAGCGTCACGCTCGCCGAATTGCTGGCATGAGCGCGGCCGACAAGCTCTGTGCGCCCGAGCAGCTGGCCGGGCGCCTCGCGACGCTGCCGCGGCCCCTGGTCTTCACCAACGGCGTGTTCGACCTGCTGCACCGCGGCCACGTCAGCTACCTCGAGCGGGCCCGCGCGCTCGGTGCGGCGCTGGTGGTGGCGATCAACACCGACCGCTCGGCGCGTGGACTCGGCAAGGGGCCGGAGCGTCCGCTCAACCGCGAGCAGGACCGCGCCTTCGTGCTGGCGGGGCTCGAATCGGTTGCGCTGGTGACCTGGTTCGACGAGGCGACGCCGCTGGCGCTGCTCGAGCGGGTGCGCCCGGAGATCTACGTCAAGGGCGGCGACTACCGTCTCGAGGACCTGCCCGAGGTGCCTCTGGTGCGGGGCTGGGGCGGGGAGGCGCGGGTGCTGTCCTTCGTCGACGGGTATTCGACGACCGATCTGGTTCGCCGGGCGCGGTCGACGGGCACGTGAGCCGGTGGCGATCCGGCCTGGCACTCGGTGGCGCGGTGCTCGGCATCCGTCGGGGCGCGATCGGCCGCGGGTTGAGAACAGGCCGGCTCCATGACTGACGCTTCGCCGCTGCAGCTCTC
>DATMJX010000134.1:0-6892 GCA_035553715.1 Methylibium sp. | reverse complement strand
GGGACACCTGGCCCGTGCCGACGGCGTGCCATTGCGCCGCCGGCAACGCAGGTGCGTCGACCCGCCGGTGCGCCAGCGGATGGTCGCGCTCGAGCGGGCGCTGCTGGTCCTGGTGGCGGCAGAGCGCGGCCAGCGCCTCGTCGAGCTCGGCAGGCGGCACGAACAACGCGCGCGCGCCTTCGTTGAACTGTTGCCGCGCGCTCGGATCGGCGTGCGGGTTGCCCGCAAGCGGCAGGTTGTGGGCCGCATTGGTCCCCGCCCCGGGAAAGCCGAAGCCCTTCGGCGCTTCGGCGATGGTGTAGTGCAGCGGCACCGGATACTGGATGGTCCCGCTGGCGACCGCCGCCGCGCAGGCCGCGAGCCGTTCCTCCATGGCGTGCACCGCCCAGGCGAAAGCGGCCGGGTCGGTGCCATCGATTTCCATCGGGTCGAAGCCGTTCAGGCGCAGGTGCTGCTGGAACCATTCCTGGCCGCCCTGCTGCTGCATCGTGCTGCGCTGCTCGATCCGGCGGCCGTTGAGAATCATGAACGGAGCCACGAAGCCGCAGTCCTCGGCGCGCCACCAGCGAGGCGCCCAGTCGCTGCCGCGCTGCTCCTCGAAGGCGCCGTCGCTGAGGAACACGACCAGGCGCTCGCCCGGCAGCGGCATGTGCACGTACTGCAGTTCCGCGAAGCCAAGGTAGCCGCCCTCGGACAGGCCGCCGGCGGTGTTGGGGCCCACGTGGCTGCCCAGCGGCGACGCCGGCCGCCCGGCGGCGTCGATCGCGTAGCTATAAAAGTCGCGCGCGAAGCGCGTCAGCCCGCCCTCGCTGCGGTCGTAGCGTTCGGCGTGGCGCGGCGTCATGTTGCCCGCCAGCAGGTTGCAGGCGTCGATGCCCGCCACGCAGTGCCCCTGCCCCATCAGCCAGCCGCGCGTCAGCCCGCTGAGTGCGTTCGCCGCGAGATAGCCGACGTAGGCCGGCACGATGTTCAGCGAGCCGCCGGTGTGGCCTTCAGGTGTTCCCTTGAAGTCTTCGGCCGCCATCTCGCGCCCGTCGGGATAGACCCGGTCGGCGTAAGTCATGTGCACGGTCAGCCACATGCCGGCCGCGGCGAGCCGGTCCGCTGCCCACAGGGTGCGGTAGACACTGGCCGCGTCGCTCGCCTTCCCTCCGGCGACCAGCACCTGTGCGAGCTCGTGCACGCGCAACTGAGTCAGGTCCTTGTGCACGATGGGTCCGAACCCGCGCGCCCAGCGTGCGAAGTCGGCATCGCTTTGGCGGAACAGCCGCGCGCGCTCGGCAACCCAGGGAAGGTTGTGGTTCATGGTTTCATCGCTTCTGCAGGTTGCGCTGGCTGAAGATCTCGTCGTCCACCGGGCGGTCGAACGTGGCCTCCTTGAGCACCACCGTCGTCGAGTTGCCGGGCTTGGCGTCGGGCCGCATCTCCCAGCGCGTCGGCAGGGTCCGCCCACCGACCTGCCGGACGTCGGAGAACGCCAGCACGCGCACGCGCTCGCCGCGCTCGCTGAAGAACTCCTGCTTCAGCGGCATCGTGTCGGCGCGCCGCACCCAGTAGACGATGCGGCCCCAGACCACCGCCGCGTCGGGCTTCGGCACGGCCTCGACCTGCACGACCTCCGCGCCGTCGAGCTGCACCGTGGCGAGTACCTTGTGCGTGTAGTCGTCGAGGATGCTGCTCTCCTTGACGAGGTCGTCGTTCGTGAAGTCCGAGCCCATCCACGGCTGCAGCATCATCGATGGCGGAATCTTGACGATGCGCTCGACGTTGGGCAGGTAGTTCCACATCTCGGTGCCGATGCGCAGCGAGCCGATCCCGGCCTCCTTGGCCGGCGACAGGATGCGCACGAACGAGCGCCGCGGCCGGTCCATCCACAGGCGCAGGCCGAGCGTGCGCTGCCAGCGCGGCGTGGCGATCGTCATCTCGTACTCGCCCTGCACGGTGCTGCCCCACAGCAGCTTCTCGACCTTGTCGAGGATGTCGCGCCCTTCGGACGACTGCGCGCGAACGCCGAGCGTGGCGAGCGCGGCCAGCGGAACCGCGCCGGCGAGACGAAGTAGACCGCGACGCGTTTTCACGAGGCACCGTCCACCGGCGGCAGCGGCATGGCGGCCACGCGCAACTGAGCCGGAGCGGCCGTCGAGGCCATCAGCCCGTCCAGCATCGTCCGGTCCACGACCTCCTTCTCGAGCAGCAGCGCGGCCAGCGCTTCGAGCGTCTCGCGGTTCGTCCGCAGGGTCTGCGTCACGCGATCGCGCGCCTGGTCCAGCAGCCGCCGCACCTCGCCGTCGATCGCCTCGGCGGTGCGTTCGCTGAAGGTGCGCGGCTCGGGCAGTGTCGGGCCGTTCAGGAACAGCGGCGCGGGGCGGGCGTCGTAGGTTGCCAGGCCGAGCGTGTCGCTCATGCCGTAGTGGGTCACCATGTGGCGCGCCAGGTCGGTGGCGCGCTGCAGGTCGTTCTCCGCGCCGGTCGAGGCGTCCTCGAACACCAGCTGCTCGGCCACGCGGCCGGCCAGCAGCACGTCGAGCCGGTCGAGCAGCTCGCTGCGGCGCATCAGGTAGCGGTCCTCGGTCGGCGACTGCTGGGTGTAGCCCAGTGCAGCGATGCCGCGCGGGATGATCGACACCTTGGTCACGCGGTCGGCGTTCTTGCGCATCTCGGCGACCACAGCATGGCCGGCCTCGTGGTAAGCGACGAACTTGCGCTCGGTCGGGTTCATCACCCGGTTCTTCTTCTCGAGGCCCGCGACGATGCGGTCCAGCGCTTCCTCGAAGTCCTGCATGTCCACCGCGTCCTTGTTGCGCTTGGCGGCGCGCAGCGTGGCTTCGTTGACCAGGTTGGCCAGATCGGCGCCCGCGAAACCCGGCGTGCGCGCCGCGAGCACGGCGAGGTCGACGGACGGCGCCAGCTTGACGTTCTTCACATGCACTTCCAGGATCTGCCGCCGTCCGATCAGGTCGGGCCGGTCGATCGCGATGTGCCTGTCGAAACGCCCTGGCCGCAGCAACGCGGGATCGAGCACCTCCGGCCGGTTGGTCGCGGCGAGGATGATCACGCCACGGTTGGTGTCGAAGCCGTCCATCTCGGCGAGCAGCTGGTTCAGGGTCTGCTCGTGCTCCTCGTGGCCACCGGACAGGCCCACGCCGCGCGCCTTGCCCAGCGCGTCGATCTCGTCGATGAAGACGATGCACGGTGCCTTGGCAGCGGCCTGCTCGAACAGGTCGCGCACGCGCGCCGCGCCGACGCCGACGAACATCTCGACGAACTCCGAGCCGCTGAGCGACAGGAAGGGCACGCCGGCCTCGCCGGCGACCGCCTTGGCCAGCAGCGTCTTGCCGGTGCCGGGCGCGCCGACGATCAGCACGCCCTTGGGGATCTTGCCGCCCAGGCGCTTGTACCGATCCGGGTTCTTGAGGAACTCGACCACCTCCATCAGTTCCTCGCGTGCCTCGTCGATGCCGGCCACGTCCTTGAAGGTCACGCCGGTCTCGGTCTGCATGTAGACCCGCGCCTTGCTCTTGCCGATCTCCAGCATGCCGTGGCCCATGCCCCCCATGGCACCGCCCATGCGCTTCATCAGGAACCACCAGATGCCGAAGAACACCAGCGCCGGCGCGACCCAGGAGATCAGCGCGCCCAGCCACTTGCTCTCGCGTACGCTGCCGTAGCGCACCTTGGCGGCATCAAGCTGGGCCACGAGGCCCGGGTCGTTGACCAGCACCGTCGCGAAGCCGTGTTCGCCGCCGGCGCGCTTGAGCACCTCGAGCTTCTCCTTCGGCAGGATCTGCTCCAGGCCTTCGGCGCGCAGCTTGCCGGCGGCGATGCCGTCGGCGATCACCACGTCGTCGAGCTTGCCGGCCATGAGCGCCTGCTTGAACTCGCTGTACGTCAGGGTCTGCGTGTGCCGTGGGGTGATGAACTCCTGCATCAGGATCAGGCCCACGAGGGCGGCCAGCACGTACCACAGCGAGAACGTCTGCTTCTTGTCCATGTACAACACTCCTCCAGGGAATCGGGGTCAGACGCCGGGACGTCGGCGTGATCGGCGCTCGTCGAGGGCGACCTGGATGGCACCCCACAGGATCAGCACCGGACACACGAGCATCAAGGCTGCCAGCAACGCGCTCCACCAGGCGAAGCCAAAGGACCACAGGACCGCCGCGGCGATCACCACGGCCAGTGCGGGACACAGCCACAGCCAGCGGTTGGCGAATTCCGGCCAGTTCACGAGTCTCATGGCGACCTCCTTCGTCACTGCAAGCGCGCCCGCTTGAGCAGCGCCGAGTTGACGATTACCGACAGCGAGGACAGCGCCATCGCCGCGGCGGCGATGATCGGGTTGAGCAACCCGACCGCGGCGATCGGCACGCCGACCGCGTTGTAGATGAAGGCCCAGAACAGGTTGCGCTTGATCGTGCGCATCGTCGCCCGCGAGAGCCGGATGCCGGTCACCACGTCGCGCACGTCGCTGCGCACGAGGATGATGCCGCCGGTCTCCTTGGCCACGTCCGAGCCCGACCCGATCGCGATGCCGATGTCGGCGGTCGCCAGCGCAGGGGCGTCGTTGACGCCGTCGCCGACCATCGCGACCACCTTGCCGGCCTGCTGCAGTTCCTTGATCACGCGCGCCTTGTCGGAGGGCAGCACGTCGGCGATCACTCGGTCGATCTCCAGCGCGCGGCCGATCGCCGCCGCGGTGCGGGCGTTGTCCCCGGTCAGCATCACGACCTCGACACCTTCGGCGCGCAGCGAGCGCACCGCTTCGAGCGCCTCCGGCTTGATCGTGTCGGCCACCGCGATCACGGCGGCGAGTTCGCCCTCGCAGGCCAGCAGCATCGCCGTCTTGCCGTCCGCCTGCAAGCGCTCCATGTCCGCACCGACCTGGCTCACGTCCACGCCCTCGCGTTCCATCAGCCGGCGGTTGCCGAACAGCACGGCCCGTCCCTCGACCTGGCCGCGCACACCGTGGCCCGGCACGGCCTCGAAGCCCTGCACGGCGCACGGCGCGATGCCAGCCTCCTTGGCGCGGCGCAGGATGGCTTCGGCCAGCGGATGCTCGGAGCCGGCTTCGAGACTGGCGGCCAGGCGCAGCGCCTGGTCATGGTCGCAGTGCCCGCAGGGCTGCAGATCGGTCAGGGCCGGCTCGCCGCGGGTCAGCGTGCCGGTCTTGTCGAACACCACGGTGGTGAGCCGCTCGGCCTTCTCGAGGATCTCGCCGCCGCGGATCAGGATGCCGGCCTGGGCGCCCCGGCCAACGCCCACCATCAGCGCCGCCGGGGTGGCGATGCCGAGCGCGCAGGGACAGGCGATGATCAGGACGGCGATGAACGCCAACAGGCCCTGTGGGAAGTTGCCGGCCAGCCACCAGAGCGCAAAGGCAAGGATCGCCGTGCCCACCACCGCCGGCACGAAGTAGCGTGTCACTTGGTCGGCGATGCGCTGGATCGGCGCACTGCTGGTCTGCGCGTCCTCGACCATCTTGACGATCTGCGCGAGCGCCGTCTCGGCGCCGATGCGCGTGGCCTGGAAACGGAAGCTGCCAGTGCGGTTCAGCGTGCCGCCGATCACGGGCGAGCCTGCCTGCTTCTCGACCGGCATCGACTCGCCCGTCAGCATCGACTCGTCCACCGACGATGAGCCCTCGAGGACGAGGCCATCGGTCGCGATGCGCTCGCCCGGCCGCACGACGACCGTCTCGCCCACCATCACCTGCTCGGCCGGGATCTCGGCTTCCTCGCCGCCACGCATCACGTGCGCGGTCGCGGGCTTGAGGTCGAGCAGCTTGCGCACCGCCGCGGAGGAGTGCTTCTTGATGATCTCCTCCATGTACTTGCCGAGCAGCACGAAGGCGATGATCACCGCCGAGACCTCGAAGTAGACGTCGCGCTCCTCGACCTTCACCGGCAGCACCGACGGGAAGAACAGCACGGCGACGCTGTAGAAGTAGGCCACCGAGGTGCCGAGCGCGATCAGCAGGTCCATGTTGATGGACCGGTTGCGCAGCGCATTGAAGGCGCCGACGTAGAAGCTCCAGCCGCCGATGAACTGCACCGGCGTCACCAGCAGGAACAGCCACACGCCCCAGGTGAACCAGGGCAGCGCCGGGATCGGCACCCAGGTCAGCAGCGTGGCGCCGGTGGCCAACGCGAGGAAGGCGCCGGCCCGCATGATCGCCAGCGCCAGCACGCCGGTCAGCGCGATGGTGACCCGCGTGCGCATGGACTTGAGTTCGGCTTCCGGCGACTCGAAGGTGCGCTGGCAGCCCGCGCTGCAGAAGTAGTAGCTGCGCCCGGCCCGCTCGGTGCGCAGCGCGGTCGCCTTGTCGACCACCATGCCGCACACCGGGTCCTTCGCCTGGCCCGACTCGCTGCGTCGCAGCACCGTCTGCAGAGGGCGGCCCGCCGCATGCACGTCGGCATCGACGGCGGTTGCGGCCTTCGGCGGCGTTGCCTCGGATGTGCCCGCGCGAGCGCCCGCATAGCGCACCGGATCGCGCTGGAACTCACTCAGGCAGTGCCCAGAGCAAAACAGGTAGGTTCGCCCGCCGTGCTCCGCGCGCCCCGCCGCCTTGGCCGGATCCACGTTCATCTTGCACACCGGGTCGACCGCCGCGGCGGCCAACGCGGTGGATCCGTCGTTAAGCACTGCCTGAGTCATGTCCTTCTCCTGATCGATGCGTTGCATGGGGTTGGGGCGGGCGTCACGGTGCGCGGCGCGCGGCGCCCTCCCATGCCGCCGCGCCGGCCGCGAGTGCGGTCAGCCCGCCCGCGATGAGGAACGGCAGCGGCGCTGCCAGAGCGAACAGGCTTCCCGTGGCCGCGGCACCGACCGCCTGTCCGAGATTGGCCGCCGCCGCCTGCCGGCCCATGGCCCAGCCCTGGCGCGCGCCGGC
>DATMJX010000133.1:0-3877 GCA_035553715.1 Methylibium sp. | reverse complement strand
CCTCGATCGCCGCGCCGTTCTCGCGCGCATCGACCTGCCGCTGATCGCGGTGACCGGCAGCAACGGCAAGACCACCGTCACGCAGATGATCGCGAGCATCCTGCGTGCCTGGCTCGGCGAGGCGGCGCTGGCGACCGAGGGCAACTTCAACAACGACATCGGCGTGCCGCTGACGCTGTTGCGCCTGCGCCCCGACGTGCACCGCGCCGCGGTCGTCGAGCTCGGCATGAACCACCCGGGCGAGATCGCGCTGCTGGCGCGCATCGCCGCGCCGACCGTCGCGCTGGTCAACAACGCCCAGCGCGAGCACCAGGAGTTCATGGCCTCGGTCGAGGCGGTCGCGCGCGAGAACGGCGCGGCGATCGAGGCGCTCGGCGCCACCGGCACCGCGGTCTTCCCGGCCGACGACGCGCAGGCGCCGCTGTGGCGCGCGCTGGCCGGCACCCGGCCGACGCTGAGCTTCGCGCTCGACGGCAGCGTGCGCGCCGACCTGCATGTCGAGGCGGTCTGGGCCGGCGCGCACTGGGCCGCGGTGCTGCACACGCCGGCCGGTGCGACCGCGGTCGCGCTGCGCGCCGCCGGTTGGCACAACGTCAAGAACGCGCTCGCCGCGACCGCCTGCGCGCTGGCGGCCGGCTGTCCGCTGAGTGCGATCGCGCGCGGGCTCGAGGCCTTCGAGCCGGTCAAGGGTCGCTCGCAGCTCAAGCCGCTGCGCCTGGGCGGGCGCACGGTCACGCTGATCGATGACAGCTACAACGCCAACCCCGACTCGGTGCGCGCCGCGATCGACGTGCTGGCCGCGCTGCCCGGCCCGCGCTGGCTGGTGCTCGGCGACATGGGCGAGGTCGGCGACCAGGGGCCGGCCTTCCACGCCGAGGTCGGTGCCTATGCGCGCGAGCGGGGCATCGAGGCGCTGTGGACCGCCGGCAGCGCATGCGAGGCGACGGCCGCCGCGTATGGCGCCGCGGCGCGGCGCTACGCCGATGCCGCCGCGCTGTGCGCAGACCTCGAGCGGGCGCCGGCCGCGGCGGCGATCGTCGTCAAGGGCTCGCGCTTCATGAAGATGGAACAGGTGGTCGCGGCGCTGCAGGCGCGCGCGGCCGCGGAGGGGCACCCATGTTGATCACGCTGGCGCAGTGGCTGCAGCAGCTCTACCCGGAGCCCTTCGGCTTCCTGCGGGTGTTCCAGTACCTGACCTTCCGTGCCGTGATGGCGGCGATGACGGCGCTGCTGCTCGGCCTCGCGCTCGGGCCCTACGTGATCCGGCGTCTCACCGAGCTGAAGATCGGCCAGCCGATCCGCGAGTACGGCGTCGCCGGCCACCTGGTCAAGCAGGGCACGCCGACGATGGGCGGCGCGCTGATCCTGCTGGCGATCGCGCTGTCGACGCTGCTGTGGTTCGACTGGAGCAACCGCTTCGTCTGGATCGTGATGATCGTGACCTTCGGCTTCGGCGCGATCGGCTGGGTCGACGACTGGCGCAAGGTGGTCGACAAGAACCCCGAGGGCATGCGCTCGCGCGAGAAGTACTTCTGGCAGTCGCTGATCGGCCTCGTTGCGGCCTTCTACCTGACCTTCAGCGTCGCCGAGACCTCGAACGCGCGCGTCGCCGAGCTGTTCCTGAACTGGGTCACCAGCGGCTTCCAGACCCCGCTGCCCAACCGCGCCGACCTGATCGTGCCCTTCTTCAAGACGGTGAGCTACCCGCTGGGCGTGGCCGGCTTCATCATCCTGACCTACATCGTCATCGTCGGCACCAGCAACGCGGTCAACCTGACCGACGGGCTCGACGGGCTGGCGATCATGCCGGTGGTGATGGTCGGCTCGGCGCTCGGCATCTTCGCCTACGTGACCGGCAACTCGGTGTTCGCGAACTACCTGCTGCTGCCGCACATCCCGGGCGCCGGCGAGCTGCTGGTGTTCTGCGCCGCGATGGCCGGCGCCGGCCTGGCCTTCCTGTGGTTCAACGCCCATCCGGCGCAGGTCTTCATGGGCGACGTCGGCGCGCTCGCGCTCGGCGGCGCGCTCGGCACCATCGCGGTGATCGTGCGCCAGGAGATCGTGCTGGCGCTGATGGGCGGCATCTTCGTCGTCGAGGCGCTGTCGGTGATGGCCCAGGTGGCCTGGTTCAAGTACACGAAGCGGCGCTACGGCCAGGGCCAGCGCATCTTGCTGATGGCGCCGCTGCACCACCACTACGAGAAGGTCGGCTGGAAGGAGACGCAGGTCGTGATCCGCTTCTGGATCATCACGATGCTGCTGTGCCTGGTCGGCCTGTCGACGCTGAAGCTGCGATGAAGAGCCTGGCTGGTCAGACGGTGCTGGTGCTGGGCCTCGGCGATTCGGGGCTCGCGATGGCGCGCTGGTGCGCGCGCCAGGGCGCGAGTGTGCGCGTCGCCGACTCGCGCGAGAGCCCGCCGCAGGCCGCCGCGCTGCCGGGCGTGCCGCGCGCGGTCGGCTTCGACCCGGCGCAGCTCGCCGGTGTGCAGCGCGTGCTGAAGAGCCCCGGCCTGGCGCCCGCCGACGCGGCGCTGGCACCGCTGCTGGCGCGCGCGGCCGAGCTCGGCATCGCCGTGCAGGGCGAACTGGGCCTGTTCGCCGAGGCGCTCGCGGACCTCCGGGCCGAGCGCGGCTACGCGCCGAAGGTGATCGCTATCACCGGCACCAACGGCAAGACCACGACGACGATGATGTGCGGCCAGCTGGTCGAGCGCAGCGGCGCGCGCGTGGCGGTGGCCGGCAACGTCGGGCCGACGATGCTGGCGACGCTGGCCGCTGCCCTGGACCTCGAAGGCGAAGCCACGCCGCCGGCCGCCGCCGAGCCGGCCGAGGCACCGGCCCCCGAAGCCGCACCGGTCGACGCCGTGCCGGTCGACCAGGAGGCCGACGCCGTCGCCGACGACGCCCCGGCTGCCGCCGTGCCGCTGCCCGACGAGGACGCGCCGCTTGCGCTGGCCCCGCCGCCGCCGGCCGCACCGGTGTTCGAGCACCTGCCCGAGGTCTGGGTGCTCGAGCTGTCGAGCTTTCAGCTCGACGGCGTGCAGGGCTTCGTGCCCGACGCCGCGGTCGTGCTCAACATCACCCAGGACCACCTCGACTGGCATGGCTCGATGCACGCCTATGCCGCGGCCAAGTCGCGCATCTATGGCCCCACCGAGGCCTGGGGCTGCACGATGGTCGTGAACCGCGACGACCCGCTGGTCGAGGCCATGGTGCCGGCGCCGGTGACCATCAAGCCGGCCGGCCGCGGCACGCGCGCGCAGGTCCGTGCGCGCAAGGTCGTGCGCTTCGGGCTCGACGCGCCGCGCCAGCCGGGCGACTACGGCCTGGTGGTCGAGAACGGCATGGCCTGGCTGGTGCGCGCGGCCGAGGCCGACGAGACCGTCAAGCCGGGCCGGGGCGGCAAGGCCGCCGCGGTCGACGCCGAGGAGCTGCACCTGACGCGCCTGATGCCGGCCGACGCGCTGCGCATCCGCGGTCGCCACAACGCCGCCAACGCGCTGGCCGCGCTGGCGCTGGCCGATGCCGCCGGCATCCCGCGCGGTGCGAGCCTCGCCGTGCTCAAGGAATTCCGCGGCCTGCGCCATCGCTGCGAGTTCGTGGCCGCGACGCAGGGCATCACCTGGCTCAACGACTCGAAGGGCACGAACGTCGGCTCGACGCTCGCGGCGCTTAAGGGTCTGGATGCGCCGATCGTCTGGCTGGGCGGCGGACAGGGCAAGGGCCAGGATTTCGCGCCGCTCATGCCCGTGCTGGCGCAGAAAAGCCGCGCGGCGATCGTGTTCGGCGAGGACGCGCCGAAGCTCGAGGCCACGCTCAAGGGCTCGCTGCCGATCTACCGCGAAGACACGCTGGATCGCCCGGGCGCGCCAGGCCG
>DATMJX010000132.1:0-3394 GCA_035553715.1 Methylibium sp. | reverse complement strand
GCGCCCCCCCGTGGACACCATCGTGCCAGTCAGCGGACCGGTCGCCCAGATGATCTTGTTGTCGGGCGCCAGCGGGTCGACCTTCGGATCCACCTCCTCCGACAGGTACTTCGACGCCAGGCCGCGCGAGCCGAGGTAGGCGCGCGCCCATTCCATGTTCAGCGGCTCGGACTTGACCGTGCCGTTCGTGAGGTTGACGCGAAGGATTTTTCCAGCCCAGGACATGTCGTTCTCCTAAAACTTCCGTGCGTCAGACCGCGGCGTTCTGGTTGCCGAGCTTCTCGGCCCAGGCCTGCATCTTGTCCAGCCCGGTCCAGTTGGCGTCGATGAAGGTGATCGCGCCGGTCGGGCAGGCTTCGGCACAGGCCGGCTCGCCGCCGCACAGGTCGCACTTCTGCACCTTGCCGGTCTCCTGGACGTAGTTGATCGTGCCGAAGGGGCAGCTGATCGTGCAGACCTTGCAGCCCACGCAGGTCGTCTCGTTGACGACCTTGGCGCCGGTGGCGTGGTCGATCGTGATGGCCTCCACCGGGCAGGCATGCAGACACCAGGCTTCGTCGCACTGGGTGCAGGTGTAGGGCACCTTGCGCCCGGTGTGGTGGAAGTTGAAGACCTTGATGCGCGACTTGCTAGGCGCGTAGGTCGCGTAGTTCTCGTACGAGCAGGCCATCTCGCACTGCAGACAGCCGGTGCACTTTTCGGGATTGAGGTGGAGGGTCTTCTGCATGGCCAGCTGTCTCCGCGTGACGGTTTGGGATCGTGATCCAGATCTGGGCCAGTTCGCCACGCCGCGCGCGCGTCGCAACACCGGCCAGCGATCTGGCAACGTCAGTATGTTCTTCAGTAGGCAAACTTGTTCATATCCGGGAGTAACCCTGATTTACGGTCAATCAAGCCATCGCTCCGTCCGGGAACGGGAGCAGGCGATGCGGCGGCGGCGTGTCACGCATTGCGCCCAATTCGGCGCAGACCCCACCGAAGACTCGGCCATGCTGCTTCGAAATTGAACATTGCTCCCCCATTTCCTAGGATCGGGCGCCCGCAGAGGCGGGCTGGCGTGAACATTGCCTGAGGTCGGCAACGACACCGTCGCGGCAGCCCCATCGACTGCCCGACATGCGCGAGACCCGCCGCCGCGCGCGGCAGAAAGGGAGCTTCTCCGATGAGCACGCAAGGTTTGCAGGCCCCGTTGCCGGGTGCCGGGCGCCGACGCCGCGACGAGAGCATCGAACGCCCGATTGCCAGCGCGCTGCCGCTCGACAACACCCATGTGCTGTCGATCAACGAGTCGCACGAGCGCTGCGCCGCGCTGGGTCTGAGCCGCATCGTCGCGCCCGACTACACGCCGATCGCGCGGGCCGACTTCACCGTCACTCGGGAGCGCAACCGGCGCCTGCACGCGCATGCCGCCCCGGTGATGGAGCTGCTGTTCGACCAGGTCGCGCGCACCCAGTGCATGGTGGTGCTGACCGACGCGCAGGGCACGATCCTGCACTCGATCGGCGACGAGGACTTCCTCGAGAAGGCGGCCCATGTCGCGCTTGCGCCGGGGGTCAACTGGGCCGAGTGCAGCCGCGGCACGAACGGCATGGGCACCGCGCTGGTCGACGAGCGACCGGTGCTGGTCCACGCCGACGAGCACTTCATGCATGCCAACCACTTCCTGACCTGCCAGGCTTCACCGATCCTCGACCCGCGCGGCAACATCCTCGGCGTGCTCGACGTCTCCGGCGACCGCCGCGGCTACCACCCGCACACGATGGGGCTGGTCAAGATGTCGGCGCGGATGATCGAGAACCACTGGCTCAGCGACGACTTCAGCGACGCGCTGCGCCTGCATTTCCACCTGCGGCCCGAGTTCGTCGGCACGCTGATGGAGGGCATCGTCGCCGTCGATCGCGACGGCCGCTGCCTGGGCGCGAACCGCGGCGCGCTCGACCTGCTCGGCCTGTCGGGTGCGGCGGTGCGCATGCACAGCGTCGGCAGCCTCCTGGGCAGCTCGATCGGCGCGATCGTCGACGCCAGCCGTCAGCCGCAGGCGCAGCCACTGCGGCTCGTGCTGCCCAACGGCCAGCTGGTGTATGCGCAGGCACGCTGCAACTGGTCCCTGTGGCAGCCTGCTGGCGGCGACCTCGGGGGCCCCACGCGCACCCCCGACCCGGCCACCACGCCACCGGCCGCGGCGACCGCTCCGACCGAGAGCCACGCGACACCGGCCCTCGGCTTCCAGCGCCTGCTGACCGGCGACGCGCAGCTCGAGGCGGCGATCGGCAAGGTGCGCCGCGTGCTCGACCGCCAGATCCCGGTGCTGATCCTCGGCGAGGCCGGCAGCGGCAAGGAACTGCTGGCCCGCACCATCCACGCCGAGTCGCAGCGGCGCGGCGCGCCCTTCGTCAGCGTGCAGTGCGCCTCGACGCCCGAGGTCACGCTCGAAGCCGAGCTGTTCGGCTATGCCGAGGGCTACTACCCGGGCGCGCGCCGCAAGGGCAGCCCCGGCAAGCTGGTCGAGGCCGCCGGTGGCACGCTCTTCCTCGACGAGGTCGGCGGCCTGCCGCTCGCGCTGCAGGCGCGGCTGCTGCGCGCGCTGCAGGAGCGCAAGGTGCTGCCGCTGGGCGCGGCCGCGCCCGTCGCGATCGACGTCGCGGTGCTCGCCGCGACCGACCGCAACCCACGCGAGCTGATCGACTCCCAGGCCCTGCGCGAGGACCTCTACTACCGGCTCAACGGCCTGGCCGTGAAGCTGCCGCCGCTGCGCGAGCGCAGCGATCTGAAGGCCCTGGTGCGGCGCGTCCTGAGCGATCTGGCCCCCGGCGTGGCGCCCGCTCTAGCGCCCGACGTCGAGGCCCTGCTGACGCGCTACGACTGGCCCGGCAATCTGCGCCAGCTCACCGGCGTGCTGCACACCGCGACGGTGATGGCCGCCGGCGAGGCGCGCATCACCCGCGAACACCTGTCCGACGACTTCCTCGACGAGGCGGCTCGCTGCCAGCAGGCCGATGCGACGCCGGACGGCGCTGCTGTGCCCCCCGCACGCGGCAGTGATGTCGCCGAGCCGTGCGGTACGCTTGAAGAGATCGAGCGCGAGATGATCCGCCGTGCGGTCGAGGCGGCCGACGGCAACATCTCGGTCGCGTCGAAGCGGCTGGGCATCAGCCGCAACACCATCTACCGCAAGCTGCGCTGGCGCGACGGGGACGCCGCCGCCCGGGACTGAAGCCTGCCGACCCAGTCGTGCGCGCCGGCCTGCAGCGCCGGTGCCAGCCGCGGGTCGCTCATGCGGTGACCGGCCCCCTCGATGGCCTGCTGCCGCACCGCCAGGCCGGCCTCGGCCAGCGCGACCGCGAGGCCGCGGGCGACCGCCGGATCGCAGGTGGCATCGGCCTCGCCCCAGACC
>DATMJX010000131.1:0-7903 GCA_035553715.1 Methylibium sp. | reverse complement strand
CCCCGGCCGGCGCGGCCGGGGCCTTCAGCGCCTTGAAGCGCTCGACCGCCTCGCGGCGCAGCTGCTTGCGCAGCGCGGCGTCGGCATGGCGGCGCAGCTCGTCGGCGGTCTCGGGCACGAAGGGGGGCACCGGCGCCGGGCGGCGCTCGTCGTCGAGCGCGACCATCGTGAAGAAGCAGCTCACCACGTGGCGGCTGGTGCGGCTGCGGATCTGCTCGGCCATCACGCGCACGCCGACCTCCATCGACGAGGTGCCGGTGTGGTTGACGCTGGCCAGGAAGGTGACCAGCTCGCCGACGTGCACCGGCTCGCGGAACATCACCTGGTCGAGGCTGACCGTCACGCAGTAGCGCGCCGCGTAGCGGCTGGCGCAGGCGTAGGCGACCTGGTCGAGCAGCTTCAGCAGCGTGCCGCCATGCACGTTGCCGGCGAAATTGGCCATGTCCGGCGTCATCAGCACGGTCATCGTCAGGCGGTGCTTGGGAGTGTCCATCGTCTCGTCTCCAGGGGGGCGCCGCGATGCTAGTCGACCCCGGCGGGGCGCCGGCCTCAGCGCCAGCCGGCCTCGCGCAGCAGCGCCGCGAGCCGCTCGGCGATGCGCGCGTAGCCGGCCGCGTTGGCGTGGATCGTGTCGGAGCGCAGGGCCGCGTCCGACAGCACCTCGGCGTACAGGTCGGGCAGCAGCAGCACGCCCTCCTCGTCGGCCAGTTCGGCGTAGAAGGGCGCGTCGCTCAGCCGCCCGAGCGCGGCGCGCAACGCCGCCGGGGCGGGCGTCGCGAGCAGGCCGACATGGGCCGTGTGCGCCTGGGCCGCGCGCAGCAGCGCGCGCAGCGCCGCGACGGTCTGCTCGCGCGGCAGGCCGCGCAGCATGTCGTTGCCGCCGATGCCGACCAGCACCGCGTCGTAGCGCTCGGCCGCCAGCAAGGGCCCGAGCCGCGCCTGCGCGCCGGCCGCGGTGTCGCCGTTGAGCCCGGCGTTGACGACCGTCCAGCCGCTGCGCGCGGCCAGCTGGGCCGGCCAGGCCTGCTCGGGGGCCGCGCCCTGGCCGAAGGTCAGGCTGTCGCCGAGCGCCAGCACGCGCGCGCCGTCGGGCAGGCGCGCGGCCTTCGGGGCGCGCCGGCCACAGCCGGCCAGCAGGGCGGCGGTGCCGGCCGCGAGCAGCAGGCGGCGGCGGATCGGGTCGGATGCATTCATGAAAATCATGAGCCCAGATTCATGGCCGCAGCCCTCGCGGGCGGGGCGGCCGGGTGCCAAGATTCAACCATCGAATCACCCCACAGGCCGCCTCGGCGACCTCAACCTCTTCAGGAGTTCCTCATGGCCCAGTGGATCAAGCCCCAAGCGACCGACCTGCGTTACGGTTTCGAGATCACGATGTACATCTCGAACCGCTGATCGGTTCCCGCCGCCGGCCCCGCCGGCAGCCCGCGAAGCCAGCCCCTCGGCGGGCTTCGTCGTTTCGGGCCTCCCGGTTCCCGGGACCCCGCCTTCCGCCGCTCGCTACAGTGCCGCATGGCCGCCGTTCCCGACCCCACCGACACCGCCGAGCGCGACCGTTTCTTCGCCCACCTCGATGCCAGCCTGCGCGAGGGCCGTTGCGTGCGCATCGTGCTCGGCAAGCCGCGCCGCGCCGGGGGCTGCGAGCGCGTCACCGCCCGCCCATTGACGCTCAAGGGGACGCCGCACCTGAGCCTGGTCGCGCAGCACCCGACCCGCGATCTGACCGAGAACCTGTCGCTGGACGAAGGCATCGCAAGGATTTCGTCGATGGTGGGCGCTGACTTCGCGCACGCCCACCTGCTGACCCGGACCGAGGACCTGCAGCTCAGCCAGACCAAGCGCGGGCGCTGGCTGCTGCACCGCCGCGCGGTGGCGCGCGAGGCCGCCGAGGCCGGCCACGACCGCGCCAAGCGGCGCCTGCTCGAGCTCGACACGCCCTTCCTGCAGGCACTCGGCGTGACCGACGCGCCCGGCCGGCTGGTGCCGGCGATGGCGCGCAAGTGGAAGCAGATCAACAAGTTCGTCGAGATCGTCGACCATGCGCTGCACGCGGCCGGGCTGGTCGCACGCGGCCAGCCGGTGCGCGTGCTGGACTTCGGCGCCGGCAAGGGCTACCTGACCTTCGCGGTCCATCATCATCTGGTGCGCACGCTCGGCCTGCCGGCCGAGGTCATCGGCGTCGAGCTGCGGCCCGACCTGGTGGCGCTGTGCAACGGGGCGGCCGATCGGCTGGGCCTGGCGGGCCTGCGCTTCGAGGCCGGCGACGTCAGCCGGCTCGAGGCCCGGCCGGTCGACGTGATGATCGCGCTGCACGCCTGCGACACCGCGACCGACCATGCGCTGCACGCGGGCGTGCGCGCCGGCGCGGCGGTGATCGTCAGCTCGCCGTGCTGCCACAAGCAGCTGCGTCCGCAGCTGTGCTGCCCGGCGCCGCTCAAGGGCCTGCTGCAGCACGGCATCCACCTCGGCCAGCAGGCCGAGATGCTGACCGACAGCCTGCGCGCGCTGCTGCTCGAGGCCGAGGGCTACGAGACCCAGGTGTTCGAGTTCGTCGCGCTCGAGCACACCAGCAAGAACAAGATGATCCTCGCGACGCGGCTGGCGCTCGACGACGCGCAGCGTGCGCGCCGGCGCGCCGAGCGGCTTGCGCAGGTGCGCGAGCTCAAGGCCTTCTACGGGGTGCGCGAGCAGTGCCTGGAGGCCCTGCTGCAGGCCGACGCGACGGCCTGAGGCGGCGCCTCAGCGCGCGCCGAAGAAATGGCGGAACACGTCCGGTTCGCTGACCTCGCGCACCGCCAGGCCGGCGAGTACCTCGCGCAGCGGCTCGGACGGCGTCAGCATCTCGAGCTCGGCGGCCTGGGTCTCGGCCCAGCAGGGCGCGCCGTCCTCGTAGAAGCCCGAGTCGGCGCTCGGTTCGTGGCGCACGCCGATGCGCACCAGGCGCTGCGTCAGCGAGTCGGCCAGCGAGGGCAGCTCTTCCCACTCGAGCGTGTCGGTGTGCCAGACCGTGCGTGGCTCGGCGGCGCGGGGGCGGTTCGGGCGGTCGGTGTCCATGGCGGTCTTTCGTGCTGCGTGTAGCAGGATGTGAGCAGCTTATCGGCCGCGACGGCGCAACCTTGTGCCGATAAAGCGGCGAAGCGGCGGCCAGTTCGGGGCGGTCCGCGCCGGCTAGCATCGGCCGATGCCGCGCCTCGACACCCTCCCGTCCCCCGCCGCGCCGACGGCCGCCGCCAAGGTGCGCGGCGGCCCGGCCGATCCGCAGAAATACGCGGTCGAGGCGCGCCCGAGCCGCATCGACGGCCTCGGCGCCTTCGCCCTCGAGGCGGTGCCGGCGCGCCGCAAGATCGGCGAGATCCGCGGCGAGTCGATCTCGGTGCGCGAGGCGCGCCGGCGGGCGCGCGGTCAGGCCCGCATCATGATCGTCGAGGTGTCCGAGACCCGCGCGGTCGACGCCTCGGCCTCGGCCGATCCGCTGCGCTACACCAACCACTCCTGCGCGCCCAACGCGGTGCTGCGCATCCGCCAGGGGCGCGTCGAGCTCTACGCGATGCGCGACATCGCACCGGGCGAGGAGATCTGCGCGAACTACGGCGAGAGCCACCACGAAGGCCGGCTGCGCTGCCGCTGCGGCGCGCCGGGGTGTGCCGGGCGCCTCTAGCCGCCCTCCAGTTTTCCGGGCAGCGGCCGATAAGGCGGTCAGAGTCGCGCCGCCCTTCGCGGACGCACCCCCGACCATGCCCTCTCTAGCCGATCCCCTGGACAGCGCGCCGCCCGCCGACGGTGAGCCGGACCGCAGCGCCGATTTGAAGGCGCATGTGGCGCTGGTGCGCCAGGTGGCGTTCCGGTTGCGCCAGCGCCTGCCCGCGGGCACCGACATGGACGAGCTGCTGCAGGCCGGCCTGATCGGCCTGAACGACGCGCTCGAACGCTACCGCGCCGAGCTCGGCGCGAGCTTCGGGACCTACGCGGCCCGCCGCATCGAGGGGGCGATGCTCGACGCGCTGCGCGCCGGCGACGAGCTTTCGCGCGACGTGCGCGCCCGCCAGCGCGAGATCCGCGCCACGGTGCAGGCGCTCGAGCACCGGCTGCTGCGTGCGCCGCGCGCGCAGGAAGTCGCCAACGAGCTCGGCTGGTCGCTGGCCAAGTTCCATCGCCACATGGTCGAGGCCGGTGCCGCGCCGATGCGCGTCGGCGACGCGCCGCTGGCCGACGAGGCCGATGCCGAGCCGGCCTGGGCCGAACCGGTCGACGAGGACGCCGATCCGCAGCGCGACCTGCAGCGCCGCCAGCGCCACCTGGCGCTGAACCGCGCCTTCGACGCGCTGGAGGAGCGCGAGCGCCTGCTGATGGACCTGATCTACGAGCACGGGCTCGACCAGCGCGATGTCGCCGTCACGCTCGGCGTCACGCCCTCGCGCATCTCGCAGCTGCATGCGGCCGTGGTCGAGAAGCTGCGCCGCCGCCTGCGCGACTGGTAGCGGCGGCGTCCGGTTCAGCGGCGGCACCGTGCGCGCGGCTGCCCGCGGCGCCACAATCGCCGCCTCCCCGCCCGCACCGGACTCCCGCCATGACCCTGCTGATCCTCGGCCTCGTGCTCTTCCTGGGCACGCACTCGGTGCGCATCGTCGCCGAGCCCTGGCGCACGGCGACGCGCGCGCGGCTCGGCGCGAACGCCTGGAAAGGGCTGTACTCGCTGGTATCGATCGTTGGGTTCGTGCTGATCGTCTGGGGTTATGGCCTGGCGCGCCAGCAGCCGCTCGTGCTGTGGGAGCCGCCGCTCGCGATGCGTCACCTGGCGGCGTTGCTGACGCTGGTCGCCTTCGTGATGCTGGCCGCCGCCTACGTGCCGGGCAATGCGATCAAGGCGCGGCTCAGGCATCCGATGGTGCTGGGCGTGAAGGTCTGGGCGTTCGCCCACCTGCTGGCCAACGGGACGCTGGCCGACCTGTTGCTGTTCGGCAGCTTCCTGCTCTGGGCGGTGCTGTGCTTCCGCGCCGCGCGCGGGCGCGACCGTGCGGCCGGCACGCTCTACCCGGCCGGGTCGGCGGCGCGCAGCCTCCTGAGCGTCGCCGTCGGCCTCGCCGCCTGGGCCGGCTTCGCCTTCTGGGCGCACGGGGCCTGGATCGGCGTACGGCCGTTCGGATGAGGAGCGGCCTCCCCCGCCCGGGGGGCCCGCGTCGCGGGGGGCCGTGCTCCTTCTTCGGTGCGATGGCCGCGCGGCAAGGCGGCGCCGATCATGGCCGCATCGCCCCCGCCGAGCCCCGCCATGAACACCACGCCCCGACCGCGCGCCTCGCTGTTCCTCCACCCCGCCGCGCTGCTGGCGCAGCGGCTCGCGCCGCAGCGTTGCGACGCGTCCGAGGTGCCGGCGCCGAGCGGCTGGTACGACTCCAGTCGCGAGTTGCGCGACGGGCTGATCGTGGTCGAGGACGTGCCGGCGGACGAGCTGCCGCGCTGAGCCGGCCATGAGCGGCGACGGCCTGCCCCGCTGCCCCTGGTGCGAGGCCAGCGAGCGCTACCGCCACTACCATGACCACGAATGGGGCTTCCCGGTCACCGACGACCGGCGGCTGTTCGAGAAGCTCTGCCTCGAGGGCTTCCAGGCCGGCCTGAGCTGGCTCACCATCCTCAACAAGCGCGAGGCCTTCCGGGCCGCCTTCGCCGACTTCGACGCCGAGCAGGTGGCGCGCTTCGGCCCGGCCGAGGTGGAGCGCCTGCTCGGCGACGCCGGCATCGTGCGGCACCGCGGCAAGATCGAGTCGACGATCAACAACGCGCGCCGCGTCCTGGCCTTGCGCGCCGAGTTCGGCTCGCTGGCCGCCTACGCCTGGCGCCACGAGCCGGCACCGCACACCCGACCCCGGCACCTCACCGCCGAGGTGCTCAAGACGATGACGAGCTCGCCCGAGTCGGTGGCGATGAGCAGGGACCTGAAGCGGCGCGGCTGGAGCTTCGTCGGCCCCACCACCGTCTATGCCTTCATGCAGGCGATGGGCCTGGTCAACGACCACCTCGAGGGCTGCCATGTGCGCGAGCGGGCGCTGGCGGCGCGCACTGCACTCAACCCGCCGACCTGAGCCGGCGGCTCGAGGCGGTCGCCGGCGATCAGAGGCCGAGCAGCTTCTTCGCCTCGCCCAGCGCCTTCATCGAGTCATCGTGCTTGCCGGCCTTGTGCGCGGCCTCGCCGTCGGCGCGCAGCGCCTTGACCTTGGCCAGATCGGCCTCGGACAGCGTGGTGCCGGCCGCGAGCTTGGCGTCGATCGCCTTCATCTCGTTCGGGCAGTTGTGCGCGAACGCGGTGGCGGCGGCGAGGCCGAGGAACAGCGGGAGCAGGATCTTCTTCATCGCGGGGTCTCCTTGCGGTCGTCGATCGTGGCGGCCCTGATAGGGCGCCGGCCCAATGTAGCGGCGCGACATCGCCCCCGCGTGCGAAGGGGCGTTGCACGACCCCGTCCCTAGAATCCGCGCGATGACCGCCGTGCCCGCCGCCGCGCCGACCCCCGCCTACCGACGCAAGCTGTTCTGGGTCGCGCTGCTGTACTTCAGCGAGGGGCTGCCGCTGGGGGTGTTCTACGACCTGTTCCCGGTGTATTTCCGGCAGCAGGGCGTGAACCTGGCGGACATCGGCCTGCTGTCGCTGCTGGGCCTGGCCTGGACGGTCAAGTTCCTGTGGGCCCCGGCCATCGACTGGGCGCGACGCCACCGCTGGTGGGTCGCGGCGGCCAACGTCGGCATGGCCGGCGTGATGCTCGCGTTCGCGTCGGCCGGCATCGCGATCGGGCCCTGGGCCTGGGTGGCAATCGGGCTGTTCACCTTCTTCTCGGCGACCAACGACATCGCCACCGACGGCTACACGATCGAGCTGCTCGACGCGCGCGAGTACGGCCTCGCGAACGGCTTTCGCATCGGCTTCTACCGCGCCGGCATGCTGACCGCCGGCGTGCTGCTGATGGTGTCGGGCGCGCTGGGCTGGGGCATGGCCTATGCGCTCGGCGCGCTGGTCTTCCTGCTCAACGCCGGCATGGCCTTGATGGCGCCGGCCGAGAAGCCGCGTGTCGGCCACGTGCCGACCAGCGTCGCCAGCGAACTGACGCTGCTGAAGGGGCAGCCGATGTTCATCGTCGCGATCGCGCTGGTGCTGGTGGGCCTGCTGTGGCCGGTGCTCGGGCCGCTGTCGCGCAGCCTCGGCTGGACCGCGGTGCAGGCGGTGGCGGGGTCGTGGTGGTTCCGCGGCGCGATTCCCGTCGGTCTGATGTTCGTCGGCGCCGCGCTGCTGGTGCGCGCCGCGCGCGGCCCGCAGGCCCACGAGCTGCGCGACGGCCCGGTGTTCGGCGCCTGGGTCGAGCTGCTGATGCGCCCCGGCATGCTCGCGGTGCTGGTCTTCATCCTGCTGTTCAAGCTCGGCGACGCGGCGATGGGCTTCATGGTCAAGCCCTTCTGGGTCGACGCCGGCTTCAGCGCGGCGCAGATCGGCTTCGTCAGCGTCAACCTCGGGCTGGCGCTGTCGATCGCGGGGGGGCTGGTCGGCGGCTGGTATGTCGACCAGCGCGGCATCTTCCGCGGCCTGTGGGTGCTGGGGCTGTGGCAGGCGCTGTCCAACCTCGGCTATGCCGGCGCGGCCTACGCGGTGCCGCTGCTGACGCCGGGCGCGGCGGCGACGATCGGCGTCGAGCCGGTGCACCAGGCCATCGTCTACGCCGCCAGCGGGCTCGAGAGCTTCACCGGCGGCCTGGGCACCGGCGCCTTCCTGGCCTTCCTGATGGGCATCACCAGCAAGGCGCGCGCGACCACCGAGTACGCGATCCTGTCCAGCATCTTCGCCTTCAGCCGCGCGGTCGCCGGCTGGGCCGGCGACCGCGCGGCTGAAGGCGAAGATGCTGGACAGGATCGCGTACTCGGTGGT
>DATMJX010000130.1:0-7911 GCA_035553715.1 Methylibium sp. | reverse complement strand
CGAGGCAATCGCGCGACGCTCAGGGCCCAAGCCGCGCGATTGCCTCGTCGGCCAACGCCAGGCAGGCGGTGAGCCCGGGCGACTCGATGCCGAACAGGTTGAGCAGGCCCGCGACGCCGTGCGCCTCGGGACCGTCGAGGCGAAAGTCCGCCGCCGGCTCGCCCGGCCCGGCGAGCTTGGGCCGCACGCCGCTGTAGGCCGCGTGCAGGGAGCCCGGCTTCAGGCCCGGCCAATAGCCACGGATCGCGGCCTCGAAGGACGGAGCGCGGCCGGCGTCGACGCGGTAGTCGATGCCGCGCGCCTCGTCGGGCTCGATCCATTCGACATCGGGGCCGAAGCGTGCCTGCCCGCCGAGATCGAGCGTCAGGTGCACGCCCAGGCCGGCCGCCTCGGGCAGCGGATAGATGAGCCGCGAGAACGGCGCTGGGCCCGCGAGGCTGAAGTAATGGCCTTTCGCGAAGCGCGCGCTCGGGCGGTGGAGCAGCGCCAGGCCCTCGGTGCGCGCGGCCAGCGCCGGCGCCCACAGCCCGGCCGCGTTGACGACGACGCCGGCGGCCAGCTCGATGCCGGCGGCCTCGACCCGGTGCGGCGCGCCGCACACGATGCGCGTCACCGGCGCCTGCAGCGCGACGATGCCGCCGGCGCGCTCGAAGTCGCCCCGCAGCGCCAGCATCAGCCCATGGCTGTCGACGATGCCGGTCGAGGGCGACAGCAGCGCGCCCTCGCAGGCCAGCGCCGGCTCGAGGGCCAGCGCCTCGCCGCGGCTCAGCAATCGCAGGTCGTCGACGCCGTTGGCGGCGCCCCGGCGCTGCAGGGCCTCGAGCTCGGTCTGCTGCCCGGCCGTCGCGGCGACGACCAGCTTGCCGCAGCGGTGGTGGCCGATGCCGCGCTCGGCGCAATAGGCGTACAGCGCGTCGCGGCCGGCGACGCACAGCCGCGCCTTCAGCGAGCCGGCGGGGTAGTAGAGCCCGGCGTGGATCACCTCGCTGTTGCGCGAGCTGCTGCCGGTGCCGATCGCGCCCGCGGCCTCGAGGATCAGTGTCTCGAGCCCGCGCCGGGCGAGCGCGCGACCGATCGCCAGCCCGACCACGCCTGCTCCCACGACCACCGCATCGACCCGATCCATCGCGCTGTCCTCGCTGCCGACGATTGTCGGCCGTCAGCCAGGACCGGGCACGCGGGCCGCACAATCGGGCGCATCGGGTCGGCGGACCCGCGATGCGGAGCCCCCTCATGACGACCACGCCACAACGATCGCGCCGTACCTGGCTGGGCCTGCTGCCAGGCCTGCTGGCCCTCGCGCTGACGACCGGCCTCGGCGTCCTGCCCGCGCAGGCCGCCGGCGGCGGCGCCGGCACCGGCGCCAAGGCGACCACCAGCAGCAAGCACTACGACTACTACCTGAGCGGCAGCGCCGCCGACGCCCAGCCGGCGGCCCCCGCGTCGAAGATGATGGTGCTGATGGGCGGCGGCATCGATGTCGACGACGCCTTCCGGGCGATGATCGCGCGTGCCGGCGGCAGCGCCACCGCGAAGATCGACATCGTCATCGTCCGCGCCTCCGGGGCCGACGGCTACAACCCCTACCTGGTCGCGATGCCCGATGTCGACTCGGTCGAGACCCTGGTCGTCAAGACCCGCACCGGCGCCAACGACCCGACGGTCAATGCCATCGTCGCCAGGGCCGACGTGGTGTTCATCGCCGGCGGCGACCAGTGGAACTACATCAGTCTCTGGAAGGGCACGGCGCTGGAGGCCACGCTGCTGGGCCTGTCGGACCGCAACGTGCCGGTCGGCGGCACCAGCGCCGGCCTGGCGGTGCTGGGCGCGGTGGACTACTCGGCGCAGAACGGCACCGTGACCTCGGCCGACGCGCTGGCCGATCCCTACAACCGCCGCGTGACGCTCGACCGTGACTTCCTGAACCGGCTGCCGCACCTGGGCGGCACCATCACCGACCCGCATCTCGTCACCCGCGACCGCATGGGCCGGTTGGTGACCTTCGTGGCCCGCATGATCCAGGACGGCTGGGTCACGGCCTCGGCGGCCCGCGCGATCGGCGTCGACGAGCAGACGGCGCTGGTCGTCGAGGCCGCCGCCGGCAACGCCCCGACCGCGACGGTCGTCGGTGTCGGCGCGGCCTACCTGCTGCAGCCCTCGGTCGCCCCGACCACCGTGGCGGCGCGCAAGCCGCTGAGCTTCTACGGCATCGGCGTGCGCAAGGTGACGGCCGCCAGCGGCAGCTTCCCGCTGTGGGGCGGCACGCCCTCCTACCACCTCGACGCCGTCAGCGGCGTGCTCACCTCCGACCAGGCCGGCGGCGGCGGCATCTACTGAGACGACCGACGCGGCCCGCGCGCGGCGCTCAGCCGAGCGCCGCCACCACCTCCGGGGGCGCCTGCACCAGCTCGATCAGCACGCCCTCGCCCGACAGCGGGAACTCGTCATTGCCCTTCGGGTGGATGAAGCAGATGTCGTGGCCCGCCGCGCCGCGGCGGATGCCGCCGGGGGCGAAGCGCACGCCGTTGGCGCTCATCCACTCGACCGCCTTGGGCAGGTCGTCGACCCACAGGCCGATGTGGTTCAGCGGCGTCGCGTGAACAGCCGGCTTCTTGTCCGGGTCGAGCGGCTGCATCAGGTCGACCTCGACCTCGTGCGCGCCCGAGCCCATCGCGCAGATGTCCTCGTCGACGTTCTCGCGCTCGGACACGAAGTTGCCCTTCACCGCGAGGCCCAGCATGTCGACCCACAGCGCGCGCAGTCGCTGCTTGTCGGGCCCGCCGATCGCGACCTGCTGCAGGCCGAGGATGCGGAACGGTTTGCTCATCGTGCCCTCCTCCTCAGGCGAAGCGCAGGATGGTCTGGTCGACCGACAGGCTCTCGCCCGGCTTGGCGACGATCTCGGCCACCGTGCCGTCGCGCGACGCGACGAGGATGTTCTCCATCTTCATCGCCTCGACCACCGCGAGCCGCTCGCCGGCGTGCACCTGCTGGCCGACCGTGACGGCCACGCTGGCCAGCAGACCCGGCATCGGCGAGAGCAGCAGCCGGCTGGTGTCGGGCGGCGCCTTGTAGGGCATCAGCTTCTGCAACTCGGCCGCGCGCGGGCTCAGCACCAGCGCGTCGAGACGCCGGCCGTTGTGCGCGACGCGGATCCACACGCCGTCGCGCTCGACCTGGGCCGCGAAGGGCTGGCCGTTGCACTGGCCGATCGCGCGCACGCCCCGGAACAGCCAGCTGCCCGAGAGCGTGTAGGGCCGCCCCTCGATCGTCACGACGATGTGGCCGTTGTTCGCCTCGACCGTGACCGGCCGCTGCACGTCGCGGCCTTCCTCGCCCTTGACGACGACGACGAAGTCGCTGCCGATGCGCACGCCATGGCCGGGCAGCTGCCCGCTGATCGCCGAGGCACGCTCGAGGAAGCGCCGGTTGGCCGCCGCGGCCAGCGCGAGCAGGAAGTCCGGATCCTCGTGCGGCACGTCCTCGGCGCGGAAGCCCTTCGGGTACTGCTCGGCGATGAAGCCGGTGTTGAAGTCGCCCGCCACGAAGCGCGGGTGCGCGAGCAGCGCCGACTGGAAGGGGATGTTGCTGTTGATGCCGCGGATCACGAAGGCGTTCAAGGCCTCGCGCATGCGCGCGATCGCCTCGTTGCGGTCCTTCCCGTGCACGATGAGCTTGGCGATCATCGAGTCGTAGTGCATCGGGATCTCGCCGCCCTCGTAGACGCCGGTGTCGACGCGCACGCCGCCCTCGGCCGGGCGCGGCTGCGCCGCGACCATCGAGGCGGCCGGCGGCTGGTAGCGCACCAGCCGGCCGGTCGAGGGCAGGAAGTTGCGGAACGGATCCTCGGCGTTGATGCGGCACTCGATGGCCCAGCCCTCGCGCTGGATGTCGGCCTGCGCGAACGGCAGCTTCTCGCCGGCGGCCACGCGGATCATCAGTTCCACCAGGTCCAGCCCGGTGATGCACTCGGTCACCGGGTGCTCGACCTGCAGCCGGGTGTTCATCTCGAGGAAGTAGAAGCTCTGGTCCTTGCCGACCACGAACTCGACCGTGCCGGCCGACTGGTACTTCACCGCCTTGGCCAGCGCGACGGCCTGCTCGCCCATGGCCTTGCGCGTCGCCTCGCTGATAAAGGGCGACGGCGCCTCCTCGATCACCTTCTGGTGGCGGCGCTGGATCGAGCACTCGCGCTCCCACAGGTAGACGACGTTGCCATGCCCGTCGCCGAGCACCTGGATCTCGATGTGGCGCGGCTCCTCGACGAACTTCTCGATGAAGACGCGGTCGTCGCCGAAGCTGTTGCGCGCCTCGTTGCGGCAGGACGCGAAGCCCTCGTGCGCCTCCTTGTCGTTGAAGGCGACGCGCAGGCCCTTGCCGCCGCCACCGGCGCTGGCCTTGATCATCACCGGGTAGCCGATGCCCTTGGCGATCTCGACCGCGCGCTCGGGCGACTCGATCGCGTCGTTCCAGCCCGGGATGGTGTTGACCTTGGCCTCGTTCGCGAGCTTCTTCGAGGCGATCTTGTCGCCCATCGCGGCGATCGAGTAGTGCTTCGGTCCGATGAAGACCAGCCCTTCCTCCTCGACGCGCTTCGCGAAGGCCTCGTTCTCCGACAGGAAGCCGTAGCCGGGGTGGATGGCCTCGGCGCCGGTGGCCTTGGCCGCGGCGATGATCTTGTCGGCGACCAGGTAGGACTCGCGGCTGGGCGCCGGGCCGAGCAGCACGGCCTCGTCGGCCAGCTCGACGTGCAGCGCGTCGCGGTCGGCCTCGGAATGCACCGCGACGGTCGCGATGCCGAGCTTCTTGGCGGTCTTGATGACGCGGCAGGCGATCTCGCCGCGGTTGGCAATCAGGATCTTCTTGAACATGGTCCTGGTCTCGCTCACAGAGGAATGTTGCCGTGCTTGCGCCACGGGTTGTCGAGCTTCTTGTCCTTGAGCATCACCAGCGAGCGGCAGATGCGCTTGCGCGTCTCGTGCGGCTGGATCACGTCGTCGATGAAGCCGCGCGCGCCGGCGACGAAGGGGTTCGCGAAGCGGGCCTTGTACTCGGCCTCCTTGGCGGCCAGCTTGGCCGGGTCGCCCTTGTCCTCGCGGAAGATGATCTCGACCGCGCCCTTGGCGCCCATCACCGCGATCTCGGCGTTCGGCCAGGCGAAGTTGACGTCGCCTCTCAGGTGCTTGGAGGCCATCACGTCGTAGGCCCCGCCGTAGGCCTTGCGGGTGATCACCGTGACCTTGGGCACCGTGCACTCGGCATACGCGTACAGCAGTTTGGCGCCGTGCTTGATGATGCCGCCGTACTCCTGGCTGGTGCCCGGCATGAAGCCCGGCACGTCGACGAAGGTGATCACCGGGATGTTGAAGGCGTCGCAGAAGCGCACGAAGCGCGCGGCCTTGATGCTGCTCTTGATGTCCAGGCAGCCGGCCAGCACCTGCGGGTTGTTCGCGACGATGCCGACGCTCTGGCCCTCCATGCGGCCGAAGCCGATGACGATGTTCTTCGCGTAGTCGGGCTGCAGCTCGAAGAAGTCGCTGTCGTCGACGACCTTGAGGATCAGCTCCTTGATGTCGTAGGCCTGGTTCGGGTTGTCCGGCACCAGGGTGTCGAGCGAGTAGTCGATGCGCTCGGCCGGGTCTGCGCCCTTCGGGTCCTGGCGCACCGGCGCCTTCTCGCGGTTGTTCAGCGGCAGGTAGTTGAAGAAGCGCCGCAGCATCAGCAGCGCCTCGACGTCGTTGTCGAAGGCGCGGTCGGCGACGCCGCTCTTGGTGGTGTGCGTGCTCGCGCCGCCCAGCTCCTCGGCGGTGACCTCCTCGTGCGTCACGGTCTTCACCACCTCGGGGCCGGTGACGAACATGTAGGAGCTGTCCTTCACCATGAAGATGAAGTCGGTCATCGCCGGCGAGTACACGGCGCCGCCGGCCGAGGGGCCCATGATCAGGCTGATCTGCGGGATCACGCCCGAGGCCAGCACGTTGCGCTGGAACACCTCGGCATAGCCACCCAGCGAGGCCACGCCCTCCTGGATGCGCGCGCCGCCCGAGTCGTTCAGGCCGATCACCGGCGCGCCGACCTTCATCGCCTGGTCCATCAGCTTGCAGATCTTCTCGGCATGCGACTCCGACAGCGCACCGCCGAAGACCGTGAAGTCCTGGCTGAACACGAACACCAGGCGCCCGTTGATCATGCCGTAGCCGGTGACGACGCCGTCGCCCGGGATCTTCTGGTCGGCCATGCCGAACTCGGCGCAGCGGTGCTCGACGAACATGTCCCATTCCTCGAACGTGCCCTCGTCGAGCAGCAGTTCGATGCGCTCGCGCGCGGTCAGCTTGCCCTTGGCGTGCTGCGCGTCGATGCGCTTCTGGCCACCGCCGAGGCGGGCCGCGGCGCGGCGCTTTTCAAGCTCTTCGATGATGTCGTGCATGGGGCTTTACTCCTCGTCCTCGGTCAATCCATCAGATCCAGCAGGCGGCGCGCGGCGACCGACGCGGCCACCTGGCCGGCGCGCACCTGCTCGCTCAGGCCCGGCAGCGCCTCGCGCACCTTCGGGTGCTGGCGGAAACGCAGGTGCAGGCCGGCCTCGATGCGCTCCCACATCCAGGCCTGGTCCTGGCGGTGGCGGCGCGCGGCGAGCCGGCCGTTGGCGGTCTGCAGCGCGCGGAAGCGCTCGACCGCGGCCCAGAATTCGGGCAGGCCGCGCGACTTCAGCGCGCTCATCTGCAGCACGCAGGGGTGCCAGACCTTCTCGTCGTGGTGCGCGTGGTCGGGGTGGCCGTGCAGGCCGAAGAGCCGCAGCGCGCCGGTGATCTGCGCCTCGGCGCGCGTCGCGGCGGCGGCGTCGATGTCGGCCTTGTTGATCAGCACCAGGTCGGCGAGCTCCATCACGCCCTTCTTGATCGCCTGCAGGTCGTCGCCGGCGTTGGGCAGCTGCAGCAGCACGAAGAGGTCGGTCATGCCGGCCACCGCGGTCTCGCTCTGGCCGACGCCCACCGTCTCGACCAGCACGACGTCGTGGCCGGCGGCCTCGAGCACCAGCAGGCATTCGCGCGTCTTCTCGGCGACGCCGCCGAGCGTGCCCGACGAGGGGCTGGGGCGGATGAAGGCGCGCTCATCGACCGACAGCCGCTCCATGCGCGTCTTGTCACCGAGGATCGAGCCGCCGGAGACGGTCGACGAGGGGTCGACCGCGAGCACCGCGACGCGGTGGCCGCGCTCGATCAGGAAGAGCCCGAGCGCCTCGATGAAGGTGCTCTTGCCGACCCCGGGCACGCCGGAGATGCCAACGCGCAGCGACGCGCCGCTGTGCGGCAGCAGCGCGTTGAGCAGCTCGTCGGCGCGCGCGCGGTGGTCGTCGCGGGTCGATTCGAGCAGCGTGATCGTCTTCGCGATCGCGCGCCGCTGCGCCGCACCGGCCGGGCCGCGCAGCGCGTCGAACAGCGCCTGATCGGCGGCCGGCAGCATCGTCAGGCGGAACCCACCGCGGCGCGGATCTGCTCGAGCACGTCCTTCGCGCTCGCTGGGATCGGCGTGCCGGGGCCGTAGATGCCCTTGACGCCGGCCTCGTACAGCACGTCGTAGTCCTGCTGCGGGATCACGCCGCCGACGAAGACGATGATGTCGTCGGCGCCCTGCTTCTTCAGCTCGGCGATGATCGCCGGCACCAGCGTCTTGTGGCCGGCGGCGAGCGTCGAGACGCCGACCGCGTGCACGTCGTTCTCGATCGCCTGGCGCGCGCACTCCTCGGGCGTCTGGAACAGCGGCCCCATGTCGACGTCGAAGCCGAGGTCGGCGAAGGCCGTGGCCACGACCTTCGCGCCGCGGTCGTGCCCGTCCTGGCCGAGCTTGGAGATCATCACGCGCGGACGGCGGCCCTGCTGCTCGGCGAAGGCGGCGATCTCGCCCTTCAGC
>DATMJX010000129.1:0-16734 GCA_035553715.1 Methylibium sp. | reverse complement strand
CCCCTGCTGTGGTGGGCGGCGCTGTCGGGGTGGGTGCTTGGCGGTGCCGCGGTGCTCGGCCGCGGTGTGGCGGGCTGGCCGCGCTGGCCGCGTGCCGCCCGGCAGCTGCTCGGGCTCACCTTGCTGTGGCTGGCCTGGCTGGCCCTCGCGCAGGCCAAGGCGGTCGGGCTGAACTTCCTGCTGTCGGTGTTCGTGCTGGTCTGGGCCGCCGATATCGCTGCGTATTTCGGGGGCCGTGCCTTCGGCCGGCGCAAGCTGGCGCCATCGATCAGCCCGGGCAAGAGCTGGGAAGGCGTGTGGAGCGGCATGTTCGGCGTGCTGCTGCTGGCGGTGGTCTGGATGGCCTTCGATCGCCATGCCGGGCCGGCGGTGCCGAGTCTTTACACCCGGCTGTTCGAGGCGCTCGGCGGCGCCGGGCTGGTGGTCGCGGTGATCTTTCTCGCGGCGCTCAGTGTGGTGGGTGACCTGTTCGAGTCGCTGGTGAAGCGCAGCGCCGGTGCCAAGGACTCGAGCGGCCTGCTGCCCGGCCATGGCGGCGTGCTCGACCGCATCGACGCGCTGCTGCCGGTGTTCCCCGCCGCACTGGCGCTGGCCTCGCTGCAAGGAGGATGAAGTGAGGCGGCTGCGTGTGTGCGTGCTCGGCTCGACCGGCTCGATCGGCGTGAACACGCTCGACGTGATGGCGCGCCACCCCGAGCGCTACGAGGCCTATGCGCTGAGCGCCCATGGTCGCATCGACGACCTCGAGCGCCAGTGCCGGCAGTGGCGGCCCCGCTATGCGGTGCTGCCCGACATGGCCCGTGCGGCCGAGCTGCGCCGTCGCCTGGCCGACAGCGGCGTCGAGGTGCTCGACGGTGCGGCGGCGCTGGCCGCGGTGGCCGGGCATCCCGAGGTGGATGTGGTGATGGCGGCGATCGTCGGAGCCGCCGGGCTCGAGCCCTGCCTGGCCGCGGCGCGTGCCGGCAAGCGCCTGCTGCTCGCGAACAAGGAGGCGCTGGTCGTCGGCGGGGCCCTGTTCATGCGCGCGGTCGAGCAGGGCGGTGCGACGCTGCTGCCGATCGACAGCGAGCATTCGGCGATCTTCCAGTGCCTGCCCGAGGACCGCGCGCGCTGGCCGCAGGCGGTCGACCACATCGTGCTGACCGCCTCGGGCGGGCCGTTCCGCACCCGCGACCCGGCGACGCTCGGCGCGGTCACGCCTGCGCAGGCGGTCGCGCACCCGAACTGGGTCATGGGCCGCAAGATCTCGGTCGACTCGGCGACGATGATGAACAAGGCGCTCGAGGTGATCGAGGCGCGCTGGCTGTTCGGCCTCGCGCCCGAGCAGATCCGCGTCGTGATCCACCCGCAGAGCATCATCCACTCGATGGTCATGTGCCGTGACCACTCGGTGCTGGCGCAGCTCGGTACACCCGACATGCGCGTGCCGATCGCCTACGGCCTGGCCTGGCCCGAGCGCATCAGCTCGGGCGCCGCGGCGCTCGATTTCACGCAGCTCGCCGCGCTGAGCTTCGAGCCGGCCGATGCCCGCCGCTTCCCGGGCCTGCAGCTCGCGTGGGCTGCGCTCGCCGCGGCGCCGGGCAGCACGGCCGTGTTGAATGCCGCCAACGAGGTCGCGGTCGCCGCCTTCCTGGACGGGGCGATCCGCTTCGACCAGATCCACGACGTCAACGCCCATACGGTCGAGTCCGCTCTGCCGGCGCACGACGAGGCCGAGGCCCTCGAGGGCTTGCTCGCGCTTGACGCGCGCGCGCGGGCGGTGGCCACGGCGCGGGTGAGGGCCCTGGCGCGATGACCACGCTGCTCGCCTTCCTCGCGACGCTCGGTGTGCTGATCATCGTGCACGAGTACGGGCACTACCGTGTTGCCGTCGCCTGCGGCGTCAAGGTGCTGCGTTTCTCGGTCGGGTTTGGTCGCATCGTGTGGCGACGTCAGCGCGGCGAGACCGAGTTCGCCCTGTCGGCCCTGCCGCTGGGTGGCTATGTGAAGATGCTCGACACCCGGGAGGACGCGGTGCCCGAGGCCGAACGCCACCGCGCCTTCGATCGCCGTCCGCTGTGGCAGCGCTCGGCCATCGTCGCGGCCGGGCCCGCCGCGAACCTGCTGCTCGCGGTGCTGCTGTACGCGGCCTCGCACTGGATCGGGGTCGACGAGCCGAAGGCGGTGCTGGGTTCACCCAGCGCCGGCAGCGCGGCCGAGCAGGCCGGCTTGCGCGCCGGCGACTGGGTGCGCGGCGTCGCGCGTGGCATGGGGGCGATCGATCCGGTGCGCTCGATGAACGACCTGCGCTGGCATCTGACCGAGGCCGCGCTCGCCGGCGAGGCCGTGACGCTCGAGGTCGGCGATGCGCACGGGCGGGGCGTGCGGACGGTCACGCTGTCGCTGGCAGAGGTGCCTGCGCGCGAGGTCGATGCCGAGCTGATGCGCCGCATCGGCGTTGGCGCCTTGTTCAGCGAACCGGTGATGGGCCGGATCCTCGAGGGCGGGCCCGCCCAGCGCGCCGGGCTGCGCGAAGGCGACCGGGTGCTCGCGATCGGTGATCGACCGGTCGCGGACGCCGCGCAGCTGCGCGAGTGGATCCGCGGCTCGGTCCGCGACGGGGTGCCGCAGCCGATGACGTGGCGCATCGAGCGCGACGGTCAGCGCCTGGCGCTCGAGGTACTGCCGGCCTATGGCACCGAGGGGGCGAGCGCTCCCCGCATCGAGGCCTACATCGGCACACCGCCAGCGCTGGTGACGGTGCGCTACGGTCTGCTGGAAGGGCTGACGCAGGCGGTGCGGCGCACCTGGGAGGTGTCGGTGCTCAGCCTGCGCATGCTCGGCCGCATGATCGTCGGCGAGGCCTCGCTGAAGAACCTCAGCGGTCCGCTGACGATCGCCGACTATGCCGGCCAGTCCGTCGAGCTCGGGGTGGCGTACTACCTCGGTTTCCTGGCGCTGGTCAGCGTGAGCCTCGGCGTGCTGAACCTGCTGCCGCTGCCGATGCTCGATGGCGGGCACCTCATGTATCATCTTTTCGAGGCGTTGACAGGGCGGCCGGTCTCCGACGTGTGGCTCGACCGGCTCCAGCGCGGCGGCATGGCCGTGTTGTTGATGATGATGTCTCTGGCCCTCTACAACGACGTGGCCCGCCTACTGGGCCTGCACTGACCGCATGCTGTCTTCCCGAGCCTCCCGTTCTGCGGCCTGCTCCCGCAATCCCCTTGCCCACCCGAGCCTGCGGCCCATGGCCGCTGCCGTTGCGCTCGCGCTGGCGCTGGGGGCCACTCCCTCCTGGGCCATCGATCCCTTCGTGATGAAGGACATCCGTGTCGAAGGCCTGCAGAGAGCAGACGCCGGCACCGTGTTCGGGGCGCTGCCGTTTCGCATCGGTGACACCTACAGCGACGAAAAGGGGTCGGCGGCGCTGCGTGCGCTGTTCGCCACCGGCTTGTTCAAGGACGTGCGGCTCGAGATCGATGGCGACATCGTCGTCGTCGTCGTCGAGGAGCGCCCGATCATCTCGAGCGTCAACTTCGTCGGCCTGAAGGAGTTCGACAAGGACGGGCTGACCAAGTCGCTCAAGGATGTCGGCATCGGCGAGGGCCTGCCCTTCGACCGGGCACTGGCCGACCGCGCCGAGCAGGAGCTCAAGCGCCAGTACCTGACGCGCAGCCTGTATGGCGCCGAGGTGGTGACGACGATCACCCCGGTCGAGCGCAACCGCGTCAGCGTGACCTTCACGGTCACCGAGGGCGAGACGGCGAGGATCGGCGAGATCCGCATCACCGGCAGCCACGCCTTCTCGGAGAGCACGCTGCTCAAGCAGTTCGAGCTTGCCGCCAGCGGCTGGCTGAGCTGGTACACGAAGAGCGATCGCTACTCGCGCACCAAGCTCAACGCCGACCTCGAGACGCTGCGCGCCTACTACCTGAACCGCGGCTATCTCGAGTTCAACGTCGAGTCGACCCAGGTCGCGATCTCGCCGGACAAGCAGACGATCTCGATCACGATCAACGTCAACGAGGGCCAGCCCTACACCGTGACCGCGGTGCGCCTCGAAGGCGAGTACCTCGGACGCGAGAGCGAGTTCGAGTCGCTGATCTCGATCAAGCCGGGCGAGCCCTACCAGGCCGAGGCGGTGGCCGAGACGACGCGGCGCTTCGCCGAGTTCTATGGCGCCTTCGGCTACGCCTTCGCGCGCATCGATCCCCGTCCCGAGATCGACCGCGCGACCGGCCGTGTCGAGGTGGTGCTGGTCGGCGACCCGAACCGGCGCGTCTACGTGCGCCGCATCAACGTGGCCGGCAACACGCGCACGCGCGACGAGGTGATCCGGCGCGAATTCCGTCAGCTCGAGTCGGCCTGGTACGACAGCCGGCGCATCAAGCTCTCGCGCGACCGCATCGACCGGCTCGGCTATTTCAGTGACGTCAATGTCGACACGGTCGAGGTGCCGGGCACCCTCGACCAGGTCGACCTGACCGCCGAGATCAAGGAGAAGCCCACCGGCAACATCCAGCTCGGCGCCGGTTTCTCGAGCGCCGACAAGCTCGCGCTGACGCTGGGCGTGCGCCAGGACAACATCTTCGGCACCGGCAACTACCTGGGCCTGGAGGTCAACACCAGCAAGTACAACCGCAGCCTGGTGGTGAGCACCGTCGACCCCTACTTCACCGTCGACGGCGTCTCGCGCGCGATCGAGGTGTACTACCGGACCAGCAAGCCCTTCAACAGCCAGGGCGAGGACTACAAAATCGTCTCGCCGGGCGCGTCGATCCGCTTCGGCGTGCCCTTCAGCGAACTCGACACCGTCTTCTTCGGCATCGGCATCGAGCGCACCGAGATCCGCGGCGGGGTGCTGCCGAATGCCTACTACCTCTATCGCGACGAGTTCGGTCCGGCCAGCAACAGCCTGCCGCTGACCCTGGGTTGGCAGCGTGACGGCCGGGACAGCTCGCTGGTGCCGACCAGTGGCCTGTACCAGCGGCTGAATGCCGAGGTGGGCATCGCGCTGGACACCAAGTACCTGCGCGCGAACTACCAGATCCAGCAGTGGATCCCGCTGAGCAAGCAGTACACGCTCGGCCTGAACGCCGAGGTCGGCTACGGCAAGGGACTCGGCGATCGGCGCTACCCGGTGTTCAAGAACTTCTATGGCGGCGGTCTCGGCTCGGTGCGGGGCTTCGACCAGGGCTCCCTGGGGCCGGTCGACGTGATCGGCGCCTACATCGGTGGCACGCGCAAGATGAACGTCAACAGCGAGTTCTACGTGCCCCTGCCGGGCACCGGCAACGACCGCACGCTGCGGCTGTTCGGCTACCTCGACGCCGGCAACGTCTGGGGCGAGGACGAGAAGATCGACTTCAGCACCCTGCGTGCCTCGGCCGGCATCGGCCTGAGCTGGATCTCGCCAGTGGGGCCGCTGAAGCTGAGCTACGGCAATCCGTTCCGCAAGGAACCCACGGATAGAATTCAGAAGTTTCAATTCCAGATCGGGACCGCGTTCTGATGAAGACTTTTTCGCTGAGTGCCGTGATGGCAGCCGTTGCGCTGTCGGCGGCGATCGGGGGCGCACAGGCCCAGGAATTGAAGATCGGCTACGTCAACAGCGAGCGCGTGCTGCGTGATGCTGCGCCGGCGAAGGCGGCCCAGGCCAAGCTCGAGGCCGAGTTCTCCAAGCGTGACAAGGAGCTGCAGGACGTCGCCGTGCGGATCAAAAGCGCCTCCGAGAAGTTCGAGAAGGACGCGCCGACCTTGTCCGAGGGCGAACGCACCCGCCGCCAGCGAGACCTGGTCGAGCAGGACCGCGAATTCCAGCGCAAGCGCCGCGAGTTCCAGGAAGACCTGAACCAGCGCAAGAACGAGGAGCTCTCCTCGGTCGTCGAGCGGGCGAACAAGGTCATCAAGCAGATCTTCGAGACCGAGAAGTACGACCTGATCCTGCAGGAGGCCGTGTTTGCCGGTCCGCGCGTCGACATCACCGACAAGGTGGTCAAGGCGCTGAACAGCGGCGCTGCGAGCAAGTGAGGCGCGTGGCCGCGCGGTGATCGACTCCGCGGTCACCCTCGACGACATCGTCGCGGCGCTCGGGGGCGAGCGCCTCGGCCCGGGCAGCCTGCGCGTCGAGCGCATCGGCCCGCTCGACGGCGCGACGCCGGCGACGATCGCCTTTCTGGCCAATCCCCGCTACCGGGCGCAACTCGACGGCAGTGCCGCCGGCTGCGTGATCGTCGCGCCAGCGCTGCGCGAGGCGGCAGCGGCACGCGGCGCGGCGATCGTCACGCCCGATCCCTACCTCTACTTTGCGCGGCTCACGCAGTGGTGGGCGGCGCGCAGCCGGCCGCGCGAGGACGCCGGCGTGCACCCGAGCGCGGTGGTCCATGAGGACGCGCGGCTCGGCACCGGCGTGCATGTCGGCGCGCTGGCCGTGATCGAGGCCGGCGCCGAGATCGGCGACGGCGCGGTGATCGGGGCGCAATGCTTCGTCGGTCGCGACGCCCAGGTCGGTGCCGGCACGCGCCTGTACCCGCGTGTCACGCTGGCCTACGGCTGCGCCATCGGCGCGCGCGGCATCGTCCACAGCGGCGCGGTGATCGGCGCCGACGGTTTCGGCTTCGCGCCGACCAAGGACCAGGGCTACGTGAAGATCGAGCAGCTCGGCGCGGTGCGCATCGGCGACGACGTCGAGATCGGTGCCAACACCTGCATCGACCGCGGCGCGCTCGACGACACCGTGATCGAGGACGGCGTGAAGCTCGACAACCTGATCCAGATCGCCCACAACGTGCGCATCGGCCGAGGCAGCGCGATGGCCGGTTGCTCGGCGGTGGCCGGCAGCACGCGCATCGGCGAGCGCTGCACGATCGGCGGCGGCGCGGGCATCCTCGGCCACCTGACGATCGCCGACGACGTGCATGTCTCGGCGCAGAGCACCGTCAGCCGCTCGATCACACGGCCAGGCACCTACACCGGCTTCTTCCCGCTGGACGACAATCGCGCCTGGGAAAAGAACGCGGTCACGCTGCGCCAGCTCCACACGCTGCGCGAGCGCCTGCGCGCCCTCGAACGCATGATGCAGCGAACGACGGCGGACGACGACAACGAAGAACGAAACGACCCCCAGCCATGATGGACATCCACCAGATTCTCGAGAAACTGCCGCACCGCTACCCGATCCTGCTGGTGGACCGCGTGCTCGAGGTCGAGGCCGGCAAGCGCATCAAGGCGCTGAAGAACGTCTCGATCAACGAGCCGCATTTCCTCGGTCACTTCCCGCACCGGCCGGTGATGCCGGGCGTGCTGATCCTCGAGGCACTGGCCCAGGCCGCAGCGCTGCTGAGCTTTGCCGATGGCGGGCTGCAGACCGACAAGAACACGGTCATCTACTTCGTCGGCATCGACGGCGCGCGCTTCAAGCGCCCGGTCGAGCCGGGCGACCAGCTGATCCTCGAGGTCGAGGTCGACCGCATCAAGGCCGGCATTCACAAGTTCACGGCACGCGCCAGCGTCGCCGGCGAGCTGGCCTGCGAGGCCCAGCTGATGTGCACGATGCGCAACATCGCCTGATGCCGATGAGCGGCATCCATCCGACCGCGATCGTCGACCCGCAGGCGCGGCTCGCGCCCGACGTGCAGGTCGGGCCGTACACGGTCATCGGCCCCCATGTCAGCATCGGTGCCGGCACCCGCATCGGGCCGCACTGCGTGATCGAGGGCTTTACTTTCATCGGCGAGAACAACCGCATCTGGCAGTTCTGCTCGCTCGGTGCCGCGCCGCAGGACAAGAAGTACGCCGGCGAGCCGACCCGGCTCACGATCGGCCACGGCAACACGATCCGCGAGTTCTGCACCTTCAACTGCGGCACCGTGCAGGACAGTGGCAACACCGTTGTCGGCGACGACAACTGGGTGATGGCCTATGTGCACCTTGCCCATGACGTGCAGCTCGGCAGCCACTGCATCCTGGCCAACAACGCGACGCTGGCCGGCCATGTGCACGTGGGCGACTGGGTCATCATCGGTGGGCTGACCGGCGTGCACCAGTTCGTCAAGATCGGTGCGCACGCAATGGCCGGCTTCCAGACGGCGCTGTCGCAGGACGTGCCGCCCTTCATGATGGTCGACGGCAACCCGTCGGCCGTGCGCGGCTTCAACGTCGAAGGCCTGCGCCGGCGCGGCTTCGGGCCCGAGCGCATCGCGCAGGTCAAGCAGATGCACCGGCTGTTGTACCGCCAGGGGCTGACGCTCGAGCAAGCCAAGGCCGAGGTCGCGGCGTTGAAGGGCGCCGTCGATGGCGGCGATGGCGACGTCGCACTGATGACGGCCTTCCTCGACGCGTCCAAGCGCGGCATCGTTCGCTGAGATGACGCTTCCCACGCCCCTTCGGCGCTGCCCCCCGAGGGGGCACTGCGCCCTGATGGGTCGGCACGGCGAGGGCTGAGGCGATGCGACTCGGCATGGTCGCTGGCGAAGCCTCCGGCGACCTGCTCGCCGGGCTGCTGATGGGCGGGCTGAAGGCGCGTTGGCCGCAGCTGAAGGCTTTCGGCATCGGCGGGCCGCAGATGGCCGCGCAGGGTTTCGAGGCTTGGTGGCCGAGCGATCGGCTCGCGGTGCACGGCTATGCCGAGGCGCTGAAGGTCTACCGCCAGCTCGTGAAGCTGCGCACCGAGCTCGGCGGTCGCCTGCTAGTGGAGCGGCCGGCCGCCTTCGTTGGTATCGACGCGCCGGACTTCAACCTCGGCCTCGAGGCGCGCCTCAAGGCCGCCGGCATGAAGACCATCCACTTCGTCTGCCCGTCGATCTGGGCCTGGCGCGGCAGCCGCGTGCACCAGCTCGCGGCCTCGGCCGACCATGTGCTGTGCCTGTTCCCCTTCGAGCCGGCGCTGCTGGCGCAGGCCGGTGTGAAGGCGAGCTATGTCGGCCACCCGCTGGCCGATGCGATCCCGCTCGAGGTGCCGCGCGCCGCGTCGCGGGCCGCGCTCGGGCTCGGGGCCGACGAGGTTGTCGTCGCGGTGCTGCCCGGTTCGCGCCGCGGCGAGATCCGCCACATCGCGCCGGCCTTCGTGCGCGCGGCGCAGCGGCTGGTGGCGGCCCGGCCCGGCCTGCGCTGCGTGCTGCCGATCGCGCCGGGCCTGCGGCCGATGGTCGAGGCCATCGTCGCCGGGGCCGGTGCGCAGGACGCGCTGACGCTCGTCGACGGCCGCTCGCACGAGGTGCTGGCCGCCTGCGACGTGACGCTGATCGCCAGCGGCACCGCGACGCTCGAAGCGGCGCTCTTCAAGCGGCCGATGGTGATCGGCTACCGCATCGCGTGGCTGTCCTGGCAGATCATGCGCCACATGCGCTACCAGCCCTGGATCGGCCTGCCCAACGTGCTGGCGCGCGAGTTCCTGGTGCCCGAACGGCTGCAGGACGAGCTGCGCCCCGAGACCCTCGCGGCCGACGTGCTGCGCTGGCTCGACCGCCCGGCCGAGGCCGAGCGCGTCGCCGCGCGCTTCGCCGAGATGCACCACCTGCTGAAGCGCGACACCGCGCGGGCGGCCACCGATGCGATCGCGCAAGTCGTCGAAGCCTGAGCAGCTCGGCCTGAGCTGGGACGCACCCGGCCTGGTGGCCGGCGTCGACGAGGCCGGCCGCGGGCCGCTGGCCGGGCCGGTGGTCGCGGCCGCGGTGATCCTCGACGAGCTGCAGCCGATCCCCGGCCTGGGCGACTCCAAGGCCATCGCGCCGCGCAAGCGCGAGCGCCTGTTCGACGAGATCCGTGCCAAGGCGCTGTGCTGCTGCATCGCCGAGGCCAGCGTCGAGGAGATCGACACGCTCAACATCCTGCAGGCCACGATGCTGGCGATGAAGCGCGCGGTGGAGGGCTTGAGGCTCGCACCGCACAAGGTGCTGGTCGACGGCAACCGCCTGCCGGTGCTGCGCATCCCCGCCGAGGCGATCGTCAAGGGCGACGCTACGGTGGCGGCGATCTCGGCGGCGTCCATCCTCGCCAAGGTGCACCGCGACCGGCTGTGCCTGGCGTTGCACGAGGCGCATCCGCAGTACGGTTTCGACGGCCACAAGGGCTACCCGACGCCCGATCACCTGGCCGCGTTGCGCGTCCACGGCGCCTGTGGCGCCCACCGTCGCAGCTTCGCGCCGGTGAGGGATGTGATCGAGGCGCCGGAGCAGCGCGCATGACGAGCGGCCCCGAGCACATCAGCTCGCGCAGCAACCCGCTGCTGGTGCGCCTGCGCAAGCTGGCGCAGGACCCCGGCGGCTACCGCCGCGCCGGTAGCGTCTGGCTCGAGGGCGAGCACCTCTGCGAGGCCTGCGCCGCGCGGGGGCCGCGGCCGCTGCAGGCGCTGCTGAGCGAGCGTGGCGCGGCCGATCCGGCGCTGCGCGCATTGGCGGCCCGGGCGCCGCGCGTCGCGATCGTCGACGACGCGCTGTTCGCGCAGCTCAGCGGGCTCGAGTCGCCCGGGCGCATCGGCTTCGTGCTCGACGCGCCGGCGGCCGTGGCGATCGAGCCGGGGCTGCCGACTGTCGTGCTCGACCGGCTGCAGGACGCCGGCAACGTCGGCAGCATCCTGCGCAGCGCCGCGGCGCTCGGCGTCGCTCAGGTCGTCGCGCTGAAGGGCACGGCGGCGCTGTGGTCGCCGAAGGTGCTGCGCGCCGGCATGGGCGCGCATTTCGCGCTGCGACTGATTGAAGGCGCAGCGACCTCCGATCTCGACGCGCTCGCGCTGCCGCTGGTCGCGACCAGCTCGCATGCCGAGCACTCGATCGCCGACGCTGCGCTGCCCTGGCCCTGCGCCTGGGTGATGGGCCACGAAGGGCAGGGCGTCGACGCGGCGCTGCTGGCGCGCTGCGCCGAGACGCGCCGCATCCCGCAGCCGGGCGGCGAGGAGTCCTTGAACGTCGCCGCGGCCGCGGCGATCTGCTTCTACGAGTCGCTGCGCTCGTCGCGGCGGGACCGCAGCGCGTAGCGCGCCGGATCGAGCGCGTCGCGCAGGTCGGCCTCGACCGGGCAGGGCGCGCCGGTGATCCAGGAGGCGAGCACTTCGCCGCCCAGCGCCGCCCAGCCGATGCCGCGCGAGCCCAGTCCGCTGAAGACGTAGAGCCCGCTCTCGGCGTCGCGCAGCCGCGGCACGAAGCGCGGCCGGTCGGCACGCGCGGCGCCGGGCAGCGCGCCGGCGTCGACCACGGCGCCGACCAGCGGCAGCCGATCCGGCGTCACGGCTCGCCAGCCGACACGCCCGCTCCAGGGCAGCCTGCGCCAGGCCTCGGCATCGCCGCCGCACAGGCCGGCGAGCTGCGCCAGGTTGTGGCGGTGGTCGGCCTCGCGCAGCGTGGGGTCGGCGTCGTCGTGCTGGCTGGTCGCGCCGAACAGCAGGCGACCGTCATGGCAGGGCATCACATAGCCTGCGCCGGTGACCGGCACGCGCGGGGACGGCAGCCCGGGCGCGGGCGCGAGGCTGCTCAGCTGCCCGCGCACCGGCCGCAGCGAGAAGGCGGCAGCCTCCGGTGGCAGCAGCCGCAGCGCGTCGAACGCGTTCGCGAGCACGACCACCGGCGCGGCGTCGAGCACCCGGCCATGCGCATCGAGCGCCTCCCATGCCCGGCCGTTGCGTTGCAGCCGGGCCACCGCGGTGTCCGGCCGCAGCGTCGCGCCGGCGGCCTCGAGCAGGCGCGCCGCGTAGGCGGCCGGGGCGAGCCAGCCGCCGGCACCGAACCACCAGCCGCCGCGCGGCAGCGCGAGGCCGCTGGCTGCCGCGGCGGTATCCCGGTCGAGCCCCTGGACATAGGCCGCCGGCAGGCCCAGCGTCGCGAGCAGGGCGCCGACCTGCTCGGGCCGCAGCCGTGCTTCGAGCCGCAGGCAACCCCCGATCGCGCCGGCCAGCCGCCCCTCGGTGATCCAGGGACCGGCGACCTCGGCGGTGCGCAGCGCCGCCGCCCGGTGCGCGCGCGCATGTGGACCATCGTCGACGTGCACGCTGCCATGGAAGAGGCCGGCCGGGTTGCCCGAGGTCTCGCGGGCGATCCCCGGGCCGCGCTCCAGCACCCGGCAGTGCCAGCCCTGCCGGGCGAGCGCCCAGGCCGCGCCGGCGCCGGCCAGACCGGCCCCGATGACGAGCGCCTCGCGAGCACCGTCGTGGGCGTGCCAGCCGCCGGGCGGCGCCACGGCGACATGGCGTGGCGCGTGGCGTGCCACCGTGATGTCGCGCTTGCCGCCGCTGCCGGGGGCGGCGTGGACCTCGAAGCCGGCCGCCGCCAGGCCGTCGCGCACCACGCGCGCCGCGCTCCAGGTTGCCGCGGTCGCGCCGGACGCGGCCAGGCGCCCGAGCCGAGCCAGCAGGTGCGGGTCCCACATCGCCGCATTGCGGGCCGGCGCGAAGCCGTCGAGGTAGAAGGCATCGACCGCGGCGACCAGCTCGCGCAGCAGCAGCGCCGCATCGCCCAGGCCGAGCAGCAGCTGCACCCGGCCCCCCTCGAAGTCGAGGGTGTGCAGGTTGGGCGTGGCGGGCGGCCAGGCGGCGAGCAGCGCGGCGGCGAGCGCCGGCACCGGCGAGGCGCTGTGGGCGCGGGCGAGGTCCTCGCGCTGGAGCGGATGCTTCTCGAGCGAGACGAAGACCAGCTGATCGCAGCGCTGCGGATCACGCCGCCAGGCGTCCCAGGTGGCGAGGAAGTTGTTGCCGAGCCCGAAACCGGTCTCGAGCACGACGAAGCGCTTGCGTCCCCCCCAGCGCTGCGGCAGCCCGTTGCCGGCGAGGAAGACATGCGCCGCCTGCGCGAAGGCGCCGGCCAGTGGGTGGTAGACGTCGTCGAAGGCGGGCGAGCGCGGCAGACCCTCGGGCGACCATTCGAGGCGGCCAGGGACGATCGGCGCGGTCTTCATGCGCCGGCGGCGGGGTCAGGGGCCATGGCTCGCATGATGGAGCGGGCAGCAAAAAGGGCACCCGCGGGTGCCCTCCTTGCCACGCCCGGCGCGCCTCAGACGCGCTTGCGGTACTCGTGCGTGCGGGTGTCGATCTCGACCTTGTCGCCGCTCTCGACGAACAGCGGCACCGCGATCTCGAAGCCGGTGCCGACGACCTTGGCCGGCTTCATGACCTTGCCCGAGGTGTCGCCCTTGACGGCCGGCTCGGTCTCGATTTCGCGCACGACGGTGGTCGGCAGCTCGACCGAGATCGCCTTGCCGTCATAGAACACCACCTCGACCGGCATCGCGTCCTGCAGGTAGTTGATCGCGTCGCCCATGTTCTCGGCCTCGACCTCGAACTGGTTGTACTCGGCGTCCATGAAGGCGTACATCGGGTCGGCGAAGTAGGAGTAGGTGCACTCCTTCTTGTCCAGGACGATCTGGTCCATCTTGTCGTCGGCCTTGAACACCACCTCGGCGCCGGCGCCGTTGAGCAGGTTCTTCATCTTCATGCGCACGGTGGCGGCGCCGCGGCCGCCGCGGCTGTACTCGGTCTTGAGCACGACCATCGGGTCCTTGCCCTGCATGATCACGTTGCCGGCGCGGATTTCCTGTGCGAGCTTCATCGGTATGTCCTGTGGTCCAACGAAAGCGCGCCTGCCGGGTGGCCCTTGCGCGCAAAACCTCGAATTTTAGCGTTTTGACGCGACGAAGCGATACAGGCGGGTCGCCAGGTCGCCGAGCGCCTGCTGCTCCCCCTCGATCTGCCCCCGGCGCAACTGCGCCAGAGCCCGCCACGCGCCATGGGCCGGTACGGCCAGCGGGAGCGCCGGGGCGAGGCCGTTCCATTGCTGGAACCGGGCACGCAGTGCACGTGCGAGCGCGGCATCGGCTCCGCGCAGGTAGAGCGCGAGGAAGGCGTCGAGCTTGGCCGCGTGCGCGCCGTCGTGCTGCGGGTAGAGCTGCCAGACGAACGGCTGTCCGGCCCACAGTGCGCGCACCAGCGAGTCCTCGCCGCGCACGTGGTTCAGGTCGCAGGACCACAGCAGCCGGTCGAAGTCGGGCTGGCTCAGCCAGGGCAGGGCGTGGACATGCAGCGCGCCGCGCCGCAGCACGGAGCCGGGCGGCAGCGGCGCGCCCAGCTGCGCGCCGACCTGCTCGGCCGCCGGCCCCGGTGTGACGAGCAGCTGGGTCGGCTGCTCCTGCCAGTGCGCCAGCCAGGCGGGCAGCGCGGGCTGTGCGTAGCAGAACAGGCTGACGCGCTGCGCGCCCGGGTGGGGCTGGACCCCGACCGACGCCAGCCAGCGTGGCACGTCGAGGCGGGCGCGCTGCTCGGCCAGGCCGTCCTCGTGCAGCAGGCCGCCGGTGTCAGGCCCGAAGCCCGGGTAGAAGAACCACTTCGTCAGCCCGGCGCCGGGACCGCGCTGCTGGGGCGAGGGCAGGGCGTGGCTGCGCGCGACGTAGGGCTCGGCACTCAGGTACTCGAGGTTGACCCACACGGGTGGACGGGCCAGCGCCGCCATGCGCGCGACGAAGCCGGCGGGCGGGTCGCAGCCGAAGGCCTCGATGACGACCTCGCCGGGCGTGTCACCGGGCTGAGGCTCGCGCCAGGGCAGCACGCGCACGCGGCGGTCGCCCTCGGGGGCCATCCAGGCCAGCGCGCGGGCATCGTCGGTCCACAGCCGCAGCTGCACGCCGAGCGCCACGAGCCGGCGTGCGAGCCGCCAGCACACCCCGATGTCGCCATGGTTGTCGATCACGCGGCAGAACAGGTCCCAGGTCGGTGCGGTGGCGGCCATGCGGCCATTATCAAAGCGGGCGCGCGGCACAATCTTCGGCGATGGATGACGCAACCGCCCCTGCCGGGCCCCCCGATGCGCAGCGCGCGCGGCTGCTGGAGGAGGTGGCCGGGCTGCCTTCGCTGCCCGGCGTGTACCGCTACTTCGATGCCCAGGGCAGCCTGCTCTACGTCGGCAAGGCGCGCAACCTGAAGAAGCGCGTCTCGAGCTACTTCCAGAAGAACCACGGCGGCACGCGCATCGGCCACATGGTCGGGCGGATCGTGCGCATGGAGACGACGGTGGTGCGCTCCGAGGCCGAGGCGCTGCTGCTCGAGAACAACCTGATCAAGACGCAGAACCCGAAGTTCAACATCCTGTTCAGGGACGACAAGAGCTACCCCTACCTGAGGCTCGCCTCGCATGCCTTCCCGCGCATGAGCTACTACCGCGGTGCGGTCGACAAGCGGCACCGCTACTTCGGCCCCTATCCGAGCGCCTGGGCGGTCAAGGAGTCGATCCAGCTGCTGCAGAAAGTGTTTCGGCTGCGCACCTGCGAGGACACGGTGTTCAACCACCGTGCCAGGCCCTGTCTGCTGCACCAGATCAAGCGTTGCTCGGCGCCCTGCGTGCACCTCATCTCGGCCGAGGACTACGCGCGCGACGTGGCCAATGCCGAGCGCTTCCTGCTCGGCGAGCCGCAGCAGGTGGTCGACGCGCTGCAGCAGCGCATGATGGCCCACGCCGAGCGGCTCGAGTACGAGCAGGCCGCCGAGATCCGCAACCAGCTCGCGGCGCTGTCGCGGGTGCTGCACCAGCAGGCAGTCGAGAGCAACGCCGGAGGGGCGTTCGACAAGGACGCCGACATCCTGGCCGTCATCGTGCAGGGCGGGCGCGCCTGCGTGAACCTCGCGATGGTGCGCGGGGGGCGCCACCTCGGCGACCGCCCCTATTTCCCGGCCCACGTCGACGAGGCCAGCGCGCTCGGCGCGGCCGACGACGAACGCAGCGCACCGGTGGAGGTGCAGGTGCTCGAGGCCTTCATCGCCCAGCACTATCTCGAGGGTGCGCCGCCTCCGCTGCTGATCACCAGCCATCCGATCGACAAGGCCCTGGTCGCGGGACTGTGCGAGGCCAGCGGCACGCGCATCAGCGCCCAGCACCAGCCGCGCGAGCAGCGCAAGGCCTGGCTGGAGATGGCCCTGAAGAATGGCCAGCTCAAGCTGGCCCAGCTGCTCAGCGAGGAGGGATCGCAGCAGGCGCGCACGCGTGCCCTGGTCGATGTGCTCGACCTCGCGCCCGACAACCTCGACACCTTCCGTATCGAGTGTTTCGACATCAGCCACACGGCCGGCGAGGCGACGCAGGCATCGTGCGTCGTGTTCGAGCAGCACAAGATGCAAAGCGCCCAGTACCGCCGCTACAACATCGAGGGCATCACGCCGGGCGACGATTACGCGGCGATGCGCCAGGTGCTGACGCGCCGTTACGCGTGGCTGGCCGAGGGGGCGGCCAAGGGCGAAGGGCGCTTGCCCGACCTCGTGCTGGTCGACGGCGGCCGCGGCCAGGTGGCGATGGCGCGCGAGGTGTTCGAGGAGCTCGGGCTGGATCTGGGGCTGATCGTCGGTGTCGAAAAGGGCGAGGGCCGCAAGGTCGGCCTGGAGGAACTGGTGTTCGCCGACGGTCGGCCGAAGATCGGGCTGGGGCGCGAGTCCGCCGCGCTGATGCTGGTCGCGCAGATCCGTGACGAGGCGCACCGCTTCGCGATCACCGGCATGCGTGCCCGGCGTGCCAGCGTGCGCACCGGGGGCAGCCGGCTGGAGGACATCGCCGGCGTCGGCCCGCGCAAGCGCGCCAAGCTGCTGCAGCGCTTCGGCGGCGTGCGCGGCGTCGGCGAGGCGAGTGTCGAGGACCTGGCCACGGTCGACGGCATCTCGAAGGAACTGGCGGAGGAGATCTACCGTGCCCTGCATTGACATGGCCCGTCGCGTCGCGGCGCTGGCGGCCGTGCTGCTGGCGGCGTGCCAGCAGCACGGCCGCCAGCGCCGCGACGCGACGGGCCATGTCAATG
>DATMJX010000128.1:0-3556 GCA_035553715.1 Methylibium sp. | reverse complement strand
GCTCGAACAGACGCTGGCCCAGCAGCTCGACCAGCTCGAGGAGATGAAAGGCATGGTCAACGACATGCTGTTCCTGGCCCGCGCCGACCGCGGTGAGTCCGCGGCCGGCGCGGGCCAGGAACAGCATGTCGTTGACCATGCCTTTCATCTCCTCGAGCTGGTCGAGCTGCTGGGCCAGCGTCTGTTCAAGCTCCTCGGCGGGGCGGGCGCTGGACAGGGTGACCTGCGCGGCATTGATCAGGCTGGCGAGCGGCGTGCGCAGTTCGTGGGCCACGTCGGCGTTGAAGGCCTCCATGCGGCGGTAAGCTAGCTCGACACGGTCGAGCGCCGCGTTGAAGGCCCGCACCAGCCCATACACTTCCGGATCGACGGCGTCGTCGCGCAGCCGCACCGAGAGGGACGCCGGGGCGATGGCGGTGGCTTCCGCGGAGAGCCGGACCAGCGGCTGCAGGCCACGCCGGGTCGTCCAGGCTGCGAGACCGATGCTCGCCAGCACGCCGACGGTGCAGGCAGCCACCAAAACGACAAGGTAAGCGGCCAACAGGCGCAGGCGCGGACGGATGTCGATCGCGACGAGCATCGTCGCGACGGGCAGGGCCCCGGCGTTGACGACGGCGACCTCCAGGCCCTCCATCGGCGTGCCGTCGGCATGTGCCAGTCGGAGCACGCCATCCATGCGTTGTTCGAGCGTCGGCAGGGCCGGGTCGCCGACCGTCACGCGGCGCTGCTCGTCCATCAGCCAGACGCGCAGCTCGCCGTGGCCGATCAGCACGTCGTCGATGTGGTGGCGCAGGTCGTCCACGCTGCCGCCCCGCGTTTCATCGATGAAGTGGCGGACGATCCGGACCTTGCCGGCCAGGCCGTCGCGGTCGGCTTGTTCGAGCTGGTGGGCCAGGGCCCAGTAGAGGATCCCGCCGACCACGGCGAACACCGCCACGGCGCTCATCCCGAGCGTCAGCACGAGTCGCTGGCGGATCGACAGGACGGTCATGGCGGCGGAGTCTCGCCAGGGCCGCGCCATTCCATCACGTAGCCCATGCCGCGCACGGTGTGGATCAGCTTGGCGCCATAGGGTTCGTCGACCTTCGCCCGCAAGCGACGGATCGCGACATCGACAACGTTGGTGTTGCTGTCGAAGTTCATGTCCCAGACCTGCTCGGCCAGCGTCGTGCGCGACATGACTTCGCCGCGCCGACGCATCAGCAGCGTCAACAGGGTGAACTCCTGCGCCGTCAGCTCGATGCGTTCCCCGGCGCGGTGAACGCGCCGGGCCGACAGGTCAACCTCCAGGTCGGCCAGGCGCAGCAGCAACTGGTCCTCGATTGGCTGGGGCGTGCCGCGCCGCATCACGGCGTCGATGCGCGCCAGCAGCTCGGTAAAGGCAAAGGGCTTGGCCAGGTAGTCGTCGGCGCCCGCGCGCAATCCGCGTACGCGATCTTCGACCTGGTCGCGGGCGGTCAGCATCAGCACCGGCGTGTTCTTGCGGGCCCGCAGGTCCTTGAGGACGGCGAAGCCGTCGACGCCGGGCAGCATCACGTCGAGCAGCACCAGGTCGTATTCGCCTTCCAGGGCCAGGTGGCGCCCGTCGATGCCGTCGCGGGCGACGTCGACGACATGGCCGTGCTCTCTCAGGCCCTTGTGCAGGTAGGCGGCGAGCCGCGGCTCGTCCTCGATGATCAGCAGTCGCATGGCGGGCAGGGGGGCGTCGATCGCTGAAGTGTCCGCCAGCGGAAGCGACGGCCGGGCCTGCGGCAGGCGTTTATGACGAAGCTGTAATGATTCGGACCAGTTCCTGACCGAAGCTGCGGCGGATCATCGCCGCGATCCCGGAACTCCGGCACGACGTCGAGTGTCCGAGGCAAGCCGGGTCACCTCCCGCATCGACCGGACCATTCGTCTTGCGATAAGCTCAGAACTATGTCGTTTTCCGTCCGTGCGGCGTTCATCTGGCTGGTGATGCTGGCGATCCCCCTCCAGGGGATCGCAGCGTCCTCCATGCTGCATTGCGGTCCTGGGCATGAGCGCCAGATGGTGCAGGTGAGCGCGGCCGACCATCATGGCGACCGTCGCGGGCTTGGCTCGGCGCACCATCATCCGGCTGGAGACCACCAGGCCGAGCACGTTGACACGGCGGCGGCAGATGCTGCATCGACGGATCACGGCCAGCCGTCGGCGCAGGCCGACAAGGCCCAGCTCGGCAAGTTCAAGTGCAGCGCCTGTTCCCAGTGCTGCGCATCGGTCGCACTGCTCGACCGGGTGTCCGATCCGATCCGGCTCGAGCCGGTGTCGATCGCCCCGGTGATAGCGGCAGACGACTACCCCCAGGTCGCCCAGACCGGCCCCGAGCGGCCACCCCGACCCTTCCTCGCCTAGCGACGCGCCCTGCGCGCGCACCCGTGCGCGCCACGTTCCCGTCGCGATGAACCGTTCCCGGCTGCCCTGGCAGCCGGACCGATCACGAGTTCCTGCGAGGACACCATGCTCCCTGTTCCCATCCGCCGGATGCTGCCGGCGCTGGCGCTGACCGTCGCGGCGGCGGCGCAAGCCGGTCACGAGGCTCCCGCGCCGGGCCGCGCCAGCCCGCTCGACGCGACGGCCGACGTGCCCGCCGTCACCTACGACTCGGCCTTCACGCGCTACCGCCCGCACGCCGACCAGAAGCTGCGTCCATGGAAGGACTCCAACGACAACGTCGGCCGCATCGGCGGCTGGCGCTCGTATGCGCGCGAGGCCGCCCAGGAGGAGCCTGCAGCCGCGCCCGGTCCCAAGGCTGCGGGGGGCGAGGGCCGCGCAGTGCCGGCGCCGAAGGCCGCTGATGGCCACCACAAGCACTGAGGACGATCATGCGCACAGATTCCATGGCAGACACCCGGCGCACGGGTCTCGGTCGTCTGAGACTACCCGGGGCGGTGATTTCCGTGCTGCTGCTGGCCGGCTGCGCCAGCTTCAGCCCGGACGGCGGCTTCGGCCCGGTGCAGCAGACCGCTAGCGAGCGGCTCGGCAAGGAAGTCCGCTGGGCCCGGACGGCAGAAGACCAGGACCGCATCGACGCCCGCGTGACCGAGCTGCTGGCCAAGCCGCTGACGGTCGACGATGCGGTGCAGGTCGCGCTGCTCAACAACAAGGGGTTGCAGGCCCGGTTCTTCGAGCTGGGCATCGGCGAGGCCGAGCTGGTGCAGGCCAGTCGACTACCGAACCCGGGCTTCAGCTTCGGCCGGATCAAGCGCGGCGACGAGGTCGAGCTGGAGCGTGGCTACCACCTCAACCTGGCGCGGCTGCTGGCGATGCCGCTCGTTCGCCAGGTCGAGGAGCGGCGCTATGCGCTGACCCGCGGCGCGGTCTCGGTGCAGTTGCTGTCACTCGCCTCCGAGGCTCGCAAGTCCTACTTCACCGCGGTCGCGGCCGAGGAGACGGTGCGCTACATGCGCCAGGTGCAGCAGGCCGCCGAGGCCAGCGCCGAGCTGGCGCGCCGCATGGCCGAGGTCGGCAACTTCAACAAGCTGCAGCGCATGCGCGAGCAGGGCTTCTACGCTGACGCGACGCAGAACCTGGCGCG
>DATMJX010000127.1:0-11856 GCA_035553715.1 Methylibium sp. | reverse complement strand
CCCATGGACCTGAAGCTCCCCATCACCATCATCGACGAACTGAGCGACGACGAGGTCCGTGCCGAGGGCGAACTCGACCTCGCCAGCGGCGAGATCCGCAACGTGCGCTACGAGGACTACGACGTCGCCACCCTCGGTTCGCCGGCGGCGCGCAAGGACTACGAGTTCACCGTCGGCGTTCTGCGCAACGGCACGCGCGAGGTGGAGTTCCGCATCGAGGCCGATGCCGTGGGCGGGCGCTACGCCGTCACGCCCAGCGAGCTGCTCGAGCTCAAGGGGCGGGCGGCCAAGCTGTTCAGTCAGCCGCCGTCGAAGCTGCACTGAGCGGAGCCCGGCACCCGCGATCGGGCCGGCGGCGCGCCGAGGTGCGCCGGCCGGTTCGGCGGCAGGGGAGCGCTCAGCGCGCGCGCATCGCGATGCGCGCCTGCACGAACTCGAAGGCGTACTGGACCGCGTCGGCGATCGCGCGCTCCGTGTCGCTGCGCTCCTTGTCGCCCTGGTAGAAGGCCAGGTCGACCGCGTGGCGGATGTAGCGCGGCGGCAGCCGGTTCAGGGCGACGCAGGCCACGTCGAGCAGCGCGTCCGGGCCGAGCAGGTGGTTCTCCTGCTGCGCGAGCACCGCCTCGAAGACCGGGCGCTCGTAGTGGTTCTGGATCGAGGAGAAGTCGATGCTCATCGGGGGCCTTCGTGCGACGCGCAGCCCGCCCCGGAGGCATCCGGTGGACCCGCTTCGCGGCAGTATCGAAGCCATTCCCTCGGCGCGAAGCGGGGAAATGCCGCCTCCACGGCCGGCAGTTCGGCGCTTCGTGGCGCTCAGGCGGCGCCCAGCACCCGCATCGAGTAGTCGACCGCCTGCACGTCCTTGGTGAGCCGGCCGATCGAGATGCGGTCCACGCCGGTCGCGGCGATCGCGCGCACCTGCTCCAGCCCGACCCCGCCCGAGACCTCCAGCAGCGCCTGCCCGGCCGTCAGCGCGACCGCCTCGGCCATCTGCGCGAGCGTGAAGTTGTCCAGCAGCACGCTGACCGCGCCATGGTCCAGCGCTTCGCGCAGCTGGGCGAGGGTCTCGACCTCGATCTGGATGTCGACGCCCGCGTCCAGCGCCCGCGCCGCCGCCAGCACCTGCGGGATGCCGCCGGCCGCCGCGATGTGGTTCTCCTTGATCAGGATGCCGTGCCACAGCGCCAGCCGCTGGTTCTGGCCGCCGCCGGTGCGTACCGCGTACTTCTGCGCCTGGCGCAGGCCGGGCAGGGTCTTGCGGGTGTCGAGGATCGCGCAGCCGCGCGGGTTGGGCGAGGCACCCTGGATCGCGTCGACGTAGCGGCGCGTCAGCGTCGCGGTGGCGGAGAGCAGCTGCAGGAAGTTCAGCGCCGGCCGCTCGGCGGCGAGCAGTGCGCGGGCCTCGGCCTCGATCTCGCAGACCAGCGTGTCGGCGCCCATCCGCGCGCCCTCGCCGTAGCGCCACTGCACGTCGGCCTGCGGGTCGAGCGCGAGCAGGCAGTCGCTGAACCAGTGGCGGCCGCATAGCACCGCGGCCTCGCGCACCAGCACGCGGGCCTTCACGCGCCGCCCCTCGGGCACCAGCCGCCCGGTCCAGTCGGCGCGGCCAAGGTCCTCGAACAGCGCATCGCGCACGTTGCGGGCGCGGGCCTCGTCGAGCGTCTCGTTGGTCTCGAAGCTCAGCATGTCGCGGCGGTCTCCGTCATGTCGGTGTTCATCGAGGGGGCGCGGCGTTGGCAGCCTGGTCGCATCCGCGCTGCGAGCCTCGCTGCGCGACGCCCCTCCGTCGCGCTCATGCGGCCCCGATGTTCGGCACGAAGCCGCGCGCCGGTTGCGAGATCGCGCCCGGGTTCGCCTTCACGAAGTCCAGCATCCGCTCGATGCAGCCCAGCGCCTGGGCCCGCGTCGGCTCGGGCACGAGGATCTCGCCGACGCGCTGCTCGAGGCAGTTGACCAGGCCCTGCAGGCCGTTCATCGCCATCCAGGGGCAGTGCGCGCAGCTCTTGCACGTGGCGCTGTTGCCGGCGGTCGGCGCCTCCAGCAGCGTCTTGCCCGGCGCGAGCTGGCGCATGCGGTGCAGCAGGCCGTTGTCGGTCGCGACGATGAATTCCTGCTTGTCGCTCTTGACGACGGCGTTGAGGATCTGCGAGGTCGAGCCGACCACGTCGGCGAGGTCGACGACGCTGCGCGGCGACTCCGGGTGCACCAGCACCAGCGCATCCGGGTGCTCGCGCTTCATCAGCTCGAGCTCCAGGCCCTTGAACTCGTCGTGGACGATGCACTCGCCGTGCCACATCAGCATGTCCGCGCCGGTGTGGTCGGCGATGTAGCGGCCCAGGTGGCGGTCCGGCGCCCAGAGGATCTTCTCGCCCAGCGCGTGCAGGTGCTGCACGATCGCGACCGCGCAGGAACTCGTCACCATCCAGTCGGCGCGCGCCTTCACCGCGGCGCTGGTATTGGCGTAGACGACCACCGTGCGGTCCGGGTGCGCGTCGCAGAAGGCCGCGAAGTCCTCCGCCGGGCAGCCCAGGTCGAGCGAGCAGGTGGCCTCGAGGTCGGGCATCAGCACCGTCTTGCCAGGCGACAGGATCTTGGCGCTCTCGCCCATGAAACGCACGCCGGCGACCACCAGCGTCTGCGCCGCGTGGTCACGGCCGAAGCGCGCCATCTCCAGCGAGTCGGACACGCAACCGCCGGTCTCGAGCGCGAGATCCTGCAGGTCGCCATCGACGTAGTAGTGCGCCACCAGCACCGCGTTGTTCGCCACCAGCAGCGCCTTGGCGCGGGCCTTCAGCGCGTCGCGGCGGGCCGGCGTCAGCGGCTCGGGCACCTTGGCCCAGGCGTGGGCGGTCGAGCAGGCGCCGGCGGCGTCCTGCTTCGTGAAGTCGTAGAGAACTTGGCTGCTCATGTCGGTCTCGATTGTCTTACGCGGCGCCGAACAGCCGGCTCGGCGGGGCCCCGAGCGAGCGTCGCACCATCGCGCTGAAGGCGCTCGGGCTCGCGTAGCCCAGCTCGGCGGCGATCTCGCTCATCGGGCGCTTCCTGGCCGCCAGCGTCAGCGCGCGCGCCAGCAGCACCTGCTGGCGCCACTGGCCGAAGCTGGTGCCCAGCTCGTCACGGAACAGCCGCGCGATCGTGCGCTCGCTCGCGCCGACGTCGCGCACCCAGGCGCCCAGCGTGTCGTGGCGCGTCGGCGCGGCCAGCACCGCCTCGCACAGCGCGCGCAGGCGCTTGTCCTGCGGCATCGCCACGCCCAGCGGCACCGGGGCGGCGCGCCGGAGCTCGTCGGCGAGCAGCGGCGCGATCAGCCTCTCGCGCTCGAGCGCCTCCGCTGCGGGGGCAGGCCCGTCGCCGGGCGAGTCCGGGGCCGAGGGCAGCGCCAGCATCAGCGCGCGCAGCAGGTCGGAGACCTCCAGCACCCGGCACTGCTGCCAGCCGGCGCCGTCGGCCGGCTTGCGGGCGCCCGGTCCGCAGCAACCGGGGCGCTGGTGCAGGTAGAGCGTGCACAGCGCGGCCCGCTCGACGACGGTGACCGCGTGCTCGACTCCCGGCGGGATCCACAGCGCGCGCGAGGGCGGCACGAGGTAGGTGCCGCCGCGCGTGGTGAGGCGCAGCACGCCGGTGGCCGACCACGCCAGCTGCGCCCAGTCGTGACGGTGAGGATCGACGTGCGTGTCCTCGGCCAGCACGCTGTGCTTGGCGCGCAAGGGCCGCTCCGGCGTCGGCGCGTACAGGTGCGGCGAGGCCGCCTGCATGCGGTGCAGGCGCGCCGGCGCGCGGGCGGCGGCGGGGGCGGAGCGCTTTGGCATGAATTCGACAGAATTTGTCCCGCTATCGTAAGCGCGCCGAAGCGACCCTCACTACGATCGGGTCATGGTTTCCACGCATCCGTCCCCCGTCCCCGCCGCGCTGCGCGGCGACGCCCGCACCATCGGTCTCGTCGGCCTGGCGCATGGCACGTCGCACTTCTTCCAGATGCTGCTGCCGCCGCTGTTCCCGCTGTTCATCCGGGACTTCGGGCTGAGCTGGTCGCAGGTCGGCCTGCTGATGTCGGTGTTCTTCGTCGTCTCCGGCGTCGGCCAGGCGCTGGCCGGCTTCGTGGTCGACAAGGTCGGCGCGCGGCCGGTGCTGTACGCGGCGATGGCGCTGTTCATCGCCTCGGCGCTGGCGGCGGCGGGCGCGCCGGGCTATGCCGGGCTGATGCTCGCGGCCGTGCTCGCGGGCCTGGGCAACGCGTCCTTCCACCCGGTGGACTTCACCATCCTCAACCACCGTGTCTCGACGGCCCGGCTCGGGCATGCCTTCTCGGTGCATGGCGTGAGCGGCAACCTCGGCTGGGCGGCGGCGCCGGTGTTCATGGCCGGCATGCTGGCGCTGTCCGATTCCTGGCGCATGGCCTACCTGGGCGCGGCGCTGCTGGGCGCGGCCGTGCTGGCGCTGCTGCTGTGGCAGCGTGCCGCGCTCGACGACCGGGCCGCCCGCGCGGCGGCGGCTCGCAAGGCCGAGCGGGTGGCGCAGGAGCACCCGCTGGCCTTCCTCAAGCTCGCCTCGGTGTGGCTGTGCTTCGGCTTCTTCTTCTGGACCACCGCGGCGCTGGCAGCGATCCAGAGCTTCGCGAGCCCGGCGCTGCAGCGGCTCTACGACCTGCCGCTGTCGGCGACGGCCTTCGTCGTGACCGGCTACATGCTGTGCGCGGCGGTGGGCATCGTCGCGGGCGGCTTTCTGGTCGGGCGGGTGCGGCGGCTCGAGCGCACCATCGGCGTCGCGATGACGGCCTCGGCGCTGGTGCTGCTGCTGGCGGCCAGCGGCTGGCTCGCGGGCGGCCTGGCGGCGGTGCTGGTGGCGCTGGCCGGCGTCGGCACCGGCCTGGCCAGCCCCTCGCGCGACATGCTGATCCGCCAGGCCGCGCCGCCGGGGGCGACCGGGCGCGTCTACGGTCTGGTGTACTCGGGCCTCGACGTCGGCTTCGCGACCGCGGCGCCGGTGTTCGGCGTGCTGCTCGATCATGGCCACGCGGCCGGCGTGCTGCAGGGCGCGGCGCTGGCGCTGTTTGTCGCGGTGGGGTCGGCGGCGCTGGTGGGGGTGAGGCTGGCCGCGCGGCCGAGCGCCGTACCCGCAACGGCCTGAGCGTGTCCCGGGAAAGCAGCGGCCGGCGGCACCCCGGCGCGTGCGCGACGGCGCCGGGGCGCGCGTGCCGATCCAAGCGGGCGGTGTGTCCGAATCGTGTGGTGGTGCGGGTCAGCGGCTGACCGGTGGCAGGTGCCGCACGCACGGCAGAATCGGTGCCCGGCTCCTTGCCGGCACGCTGGCAAGGGGGCCCGGGATCGACCTGAATCAGCGCCATTGCGCCCGGAGACCCTGCCGATGAGACCCCGCCTGCTCTGGCCGCTGGCCGGATGGACACTGATCGCCGCCGGCGCAGCCAGCGGGGCCCCCGAGGCACCGCCGCCGGCGGCCCCGGGATCCGCCCCCGCCACTTCGTTGGCGGCCCCCGATCCGGCCGTGCTCGGCCGCTGGGTCATCGAGCAGGCCCGCAGCGCGCCGCTGACCGACAAGCGCCAGGCCCACCTGGTCTTCGGCGCCGACGGCACGCTGAGCGGGCATGGCAGCTGCAACACGCTGCGCGCGCGCTACACGCTGGCCGGCCAGGCGCTGAAGATCGACGCGATCGCCACCACCCGCATGGCCTGCGGCGAGGCGCTGATGGAACAGGAGGACCGCGTGCTCACCGCGCTCGAGCGCGCCGCGCGCGCGGCGGTGCCGGCGCATGGTTTCCTCACGCTCTGGGATGCCGACGGCGCCGTGCTGCTGCGCGCCTCGCGGGCCGAGCCCTGAGCGCTCCTCCCCCTTGACCCTTCAAACGGAGGCCCGATGAGTGCCTTGCCCGACTTCGCCACCTGCGACCTCTGCGATGCCCACAAGAACGACAGCGACGGCGCCTTCCGCGTGCTGCCGCCGGTCTTTCACGACTACGGGGGCGTGCGCAAGTTCTGCGGCCCGGTCAGCACCGTCAAGTGCCACGAGGACAACACGCTGGTGAAGGCGGCGCTGGACGAGCCCGGGCAGGGCCGCGTGCTCGTCGTCGATGGCGGCGCCTCGCTGCGCCGCGCGCTGGTCGGTGGCAACCTCGGCGCGGCGGCGGCGAGGAACGGCTGGGCCGGCATCGTGGTCGACGGCTGCGTTCGCGACAGCGCCGAGCTCGCCGCTTGCGCGGTCGGCATCCGAGCGCTCGCACTGATGCCCCTGCCCACCGAGAAGCGCCAGAGCGGCCAGCGCGACGTCGCGGTGCAGGTGCAGGGCGTCTGGCTGCGCCCGGGCGACTGGCTCTATGCCGACGCCGACGGCATCGTCGCGATGGCTGCGCCGGCCTGAACGGCACCGGCGCGGCGCGGCGGTGCGGCCGTCTCGTCGAGCACGGTCGACGCCAGGAAACGCGTCAGCTCGCCGCGGCGCAGCAGCGACAGGAAGACGTTGTGGCCGACCGTGCGATCGGCCTCGCAGATCGGGAGCTCGGTCGCCGGAATGAGGCGCGCCAGCGCCTGCGCCGAGGCCGCATCGCGCGCCTCGTCGCCGCCATAGGCCAGGAAGATCCGCGGCGCCGTGCGCAGGGCCTGGGCATGGCGCATCAGCAGCGGCTCGACGCCATGGCCGGCGTTGTCGAGCCAGCCCGGGTCCTCCGGGCCGCGCCCGCCGGCCGACAGGGCCGCCGGCAGCCCGAGCTGCAGGGCCGCCAGCACCGCCGCCAGGCCGCCGCCGCTGGTGCCGAGGGCCACGCAGCGGCGGTAGTCGTCGAGGCGGGCCAGCGGGCGCAGCGCATCGACCGTGCTCTCGAAGTCGGGGCCCAGATGCGCCAGCCCGCGGCGGTGGCCATGCGGCTTGCGGTAGCCGACCATCAGCACGTCGACGTCCCGGGCCGGCAGGCACTGCAGGAACAGCGGCGTCGGCAGGAACATGCGCCCGGTGGAGCCGGTGAAGCACAGCAGCAGCTGCTTGTGCGCGCGCGCGTTGCGGCCATCGGTGTACAGCGTCAGCAGCGGCCCGAGGCGGCGTCGCACGAAGGGCTCGGCCCGGGCCTTGCCCGCACCGAGGAAGAGCCGTTGCAGCCCGAGCATCCAGCGGCGCGGCGGCGCCGCTGGCGGCTGCCAGGGCGCGTCGGTGCGGCTGCCTTCGGCCCGCAGCGGCGCCAGGCGCTTGCACGCCGAGCGCCACGCGGCGGCCAGCGCGCTCTCGCCGTGGGCGCGCAGCGCCGAGAACTCGTTCGGCGTGAGGTGCCGCTCCAGCGCGATGTGCAGCGCGTTGAGCTGGTTGGGTGAGCGACAGCGTCGCGCCAGCCGGCGGTATAGGTCGATCATGGCGCGCGTTCGCCGTGCACGAGCATGGCGAGGCGCTGCAACGAGCCGATCTGGCGCAGTTGGTCCGGCACCACGCTGACGCCGGCGTGGATCTCGATCGCGATGCACAGCTCCATCTCGGCGAGGCTGTCCATCTCGAGCGTGTCGAGGGGCACCTCGGCGATGCCGGCCAGGAAGCCCTCGGCGAGCTGCTTCTCGCGCATCGCGAACACGTTCGCGGCGTCCAGCGCCTCGACCAGCATCGTGCGCACCTGCTGTTCGGTCATGCCGTGCTCCGTTCGGCCGCGGCGGGGAGCATCGCGGCGAGGGCCGTCTTCATCGTCTTGCCTTGCGGGTTCCTGGGCAGTTGTTCGAGCATCAGGACGCGGCGCGGCGCCCGCAGTCCGAGGTGTTCGCGGGCGTGGCGCTGCAACTCGGCACTGCCGACGTCGGCGCCCGGGCGCAGCACGACCGCGGCCACCGGGATCTGGCCATGCACGACCGAGGGCCAGGGAAAGGCCGCGGCCTCCGCGACGCCCGGGTGGGCCTCGAGCACGCGCTCGATCTCGGCCGGGAAGATGTTCAGTCCGTTGAGCACGATCATGTCGTCCTGGCGGCCCAGCACGACGAGCCGGCCGTCGCTGCGCAGCAGGCCCATGTCGCCGGGGTAGAACCAGCCGTCGCGGAAGCGCTGCGCGGTCTGCTGCGGGTTGTCGAGGTAGCCCTCGGCCATGCCCGGCGCGCGCAGCCGGATCGCGCCGCCGCATCCCGGGGGCTGCGGCCGGTCCTCGGCATCGACCACCTCGAGCTCGACGCCCGGCAGCGGCCGGCCGGCGACCTCGTCGGCGTCGTGCTCGCCGGGCAGCGCCATCGCGATCGCGCCGCACTCGGTCGCCGCATAGCGCACGTAGAGCGCGGGCGTCACGCGCTCGAGGACGGCGCGGCGCACGCCCTGGGGCACGGCCGAGCCGCCGGTGCGCAGCTTCAGGCCCGCGAGCCGCTCGGCACCGGGCGTGGCGGCCAGGTCCGCGGCGTGCATGCGCGAGATGTCGAGGCAGCTGACGCGCTCGCGCAGCGCGAAGTCGACGAGCTCGCCGCTCTCGGGGCGGAACACGTTGCTGCCGCCGGCCCAGACGCAGTAGAGCCGGTGGCGCTTGGAGTTGTTGTGCTCGATCGAGGCCACGCGCAGCAGCCGCTCGTCGCGGTAGTCGGCATGGCGCTCGGCCTGCGCGGCAAGCTGCGCCTCGTCGAAGGCGACGATGTTCATGTCGCCGGTCGTGCCGGAGGTCTTCAGGTAGAGCCGCCCGCCCGCCGGGGTGCCCTGCGGGGCGGGAGCGGGAGGCAGGTCGGCCCCGGGCCAGCGCAGCACGGCCGTCCCTGCGGCGGTGCCGGCGTCACGGCTCCCGAGCAGGCGGCAGGTGACGCCCACGCGCGCGGCGATCCGGGCCCGCAGCGGCTCGGCGTCGTGGGTCGCCAGCACGATCTGGCGCGTGCCGAGCCGCAGCAGCGCGAGCGTGGCGACCAGGTGCTCGAGCTCGTCGTCGATCGTCAGGCCGACGACGCTGTCCGCGCCCAGGCCCTGCGCACTGAGGAAGGCCGCGCCGGCCTCGACGCGCGCGAGCAGCGTCCGGTAGTCCAGCGAGCCGGCCGGCGCAACCACGGCGGCGTGGTGCGGACGTTGTCGCGCATGCTCTGCGAGTCTTGCAATCAAGCCCGTCATGGGCCTTCTCCGTCGATCGTTTCTTGTTGTGACTTCTGCGGTCGCGGCGGAGTTTACGTTTTGCTGACGGCCGCGGGCAGACCGCGGCTGCGGGGGCCGGCCGACGGCCTCGCGCGGCTCAGCCCTGGCTCGCGTGCACCAGCTCGCGGACGCGCGGGTAGATCTGCTGCTGCCAGCGCCGGCCGCTGAACACGCCGTAGTGGCCGACGCCGAGCTGCACGTGGTGGGTCTTGCGCCAGGGCGCCAGGCCGCTGCACAGGTCGTGGGCGGCGACGGTCTGGCCGATCGCGCAGATGTCGTCGCGCTCGCCCTCGACGGTGAACAGCGCGGTGCGGCGGATCGCCTCGGGACGCACCGGCCGGCCGCGGTAGCGCAGCACGCCGCGCGCGAGCGCGTGCTCCTGGAACACCAGCCGGACGGTCTCGAGGTAGAACTCGGCCGGCAGGTCGTTGACCGCGAAGTACTCGTCGTAGAAGGCGCGGGTGGCGTCGGCCTTCTCGGTCTCGCCGGCCATGATGTGGGCGTGCAGGTCGGCAAAGGCCTTGCGATGGCGCTGCGGGTTCATGCTCATGAAGGCCGCGAGTTGCAGGAAGCCCGGGTAGACACGCCGGCCGGCGCCGGCGAAGGGCGCCGGCACGCCGTGCACGAGGTGGGTCTCGAACCAGGCGATCGGCTTGCTGTTGGCGAGCTCGTTGACCGCGGTCGGGTGGATGCGCGTGTCCACCGGGCCCGCCATCAGCGTCATCGACAGCGGCTGGGCCGGGTCGCCGTCCTCGGCCATCAGCGCGACGGCGGCGAGCACCGGCACGCAGGGCTGGCAGACCGCGAGCACGTGGCTGCCGGGACCGAGGCGGCGCAGGAAGCGCATCAGGTGCTCGACATAGTCGTCCAGGCCAAAGCGTCCCGCGGCGAGCGGCACGTGGCGTGCGTTGTGCCAGTCGGTGATGTAGACGTCGTGGTCGGCCAGCAGCGTGCGCACGGTGTCGCGCAGCAGCGTCGCGAAGTGGCCGGACAGCGGCGCGGCGATCAGCACGCGCGGCTGCCCGGGCGGCGCGCCCTCGCGGGCGAAGCGCAGCAGCGTCGCGAATGGGGTGCGCTGCACCACCTCCTCGCGCACCGGCAGCGTCTGCCCGCCGACCTGCACCGCGCTGATGCCGAACTCGGGCCGGTGGTGCGTCAGCCGCACGCGCGAGAACAGCTCCCAGTCGGCCGCGAGCCGGCGCAGCGGCGACCACGGACCCTGCCCGAACAGTCCGTGACCCAGCCAGGACGCGACGGCGCGCGCCACCATCTGCGGCGGCGACAGCAGGTCGGCGTGCGCCTGGTAGGCCTCGTAGATCATCCGCGGGCTCCCGGCGCGCCGACGGGCGCGCCTTGCCGGGACGCGAGGCAAGTTGCGCGCCATGCGCCGTCGACGTCCGGGCGGGGAGGGTGCGCGAGCCGCGCTGGCACAGCGATTGCGGTGGTGCGGTGCATCCCCACGAGGCAGCACCGATGGCCAAGGCAACGCTCACCCTCAGCAGCAAGAACTACTCATCCTGGTCGCTGCGCGGCTGGCTGCTGTGCCGCTTCGCCGGGCTGGACTTCGACGAGCAGCAGGTCTCGAGCGACGACGCCAGCGCGCGCGCGGAGATCCTGCTGCTCGCGCCCTCGATCCTGGTGCCCTGCCTGACGCAGGGCGGCGTGAAGGTCTGGGACACGCTGGCCATCGCCGAGTACCTGCACGAGCTCAAGCCCCGGGCCGGCCTGCTGCCGGCCGAGCGCGCGGCGCGCGCGCACTGTCGCGCGGTGTGCGGCGAGATGCATTCGGGCTTCGCCTCGCTGCGCTCGGCGCTGCCGATGAACCTGAAGGGGCACTTCCCGGGCTATAAGGTCTGGAGCCGTGCGCAGAGCGACATCGAGCGGGTGCTGGAGATCTGGCGCGACTGCCTGGCGCGCTACGGCGGGCCTTGGCTGTTCGGCGCGCAGCGCGGCATGGCCGACGCGATGTACGCGCCGGTGGTCACGCGTTTCAGGACCTACGACGTGCGCATGGACGACCCGCTGCTGGCGGCCTACTGCCTGCGCGTGATGGCGATGCCCGAGCTGCAGCAGTGGATCGCCGCGGCCCGCGAGGAGCCCGAGCAGGTGGACGAGCTGGAGGTCGAGTTCTGACGCCCCCCGGTGCGGCTTCGCCGCTTCCCCCCAAAGGGACGCCGCTGGCGGGCCGGCAAAGCCGGATCCACGGCGGCCGCTGTCAGCGAGCGATCAAAACCAACCTTGGGGGGAAGGAATCTCGCAGACCGGCTCGACGTCAATGGTCTTGAAGTCGGCCGGCCCGACGATCTCGAGGTACTCCATGTCCGGCGAGTAGTCGAACAGGTAGTGCCGCACGCCCGGGCGCTGGTGCACGCAGTCGCCGGCCGAGACCAGCGTCTCCTGCTCCTCGTACATGAACTTGGCCCAGCCGCGCAGCATGATCACGATGTGGAACTCCGCCTCGTGGCGGTGCCAGCCCGTGCCTTTCTCCGGTGCGTTGTGCGCGATCACGAGCTGCGCGGTCACCTTACCGTGGGTGGCGGCGGCGATGCCGAGGTCGCGGTAGAGGAAGAAGTCGCGCAGGCCGTCACCGCGAAAGCGCGTGTCGGTCGGCTTGACATGCGAGAACTGCGTCACGGTCGGGTCGAGCATGGCGGCCTCCGGGTGGCATGATGGCGGGACGCTTGCACGAAGCGTTCCATCCGGTTCGTCGCATCAGCCGATGAACGTCCCGCCCCCGTCCCCCGATTCCCGCCGCCGCTGCCGGCCCGCCTGGCGCGGTCGCGT
>DATMJX010000126.1:0-4922 GCA_035553715.1 Methylibium sp. | reverse complement strand
CCTCAGCCTCAGCCTCAGCCTCAGCCTCAGCCTCAGCCTCAGCCTCAGCCTCCAGAGGCGCGGGCTCGGGCGACGCCACCGCGGCCTCCTGCGACGAGGTCTCGATCACGACCCGGCTGTCCTTGTCGGGCTCGCCCGGCGCGAGCAGCGGCTCACCGTCCACCATGCCCCAGGCGATCAGCTCGTCGAAGTGCGAGGGCACGACGCCCGCCTGCTGTGCAAGACCGACCACTTCCTCGCGGCTGCGCTTGCCATCGACCAGCAGCAGCACCGTGCGATGGCGCTGGCCGAGCTTGCGCGTGCGTTGGCGCAATTCCTCGAGTCCGAGCGCGGTCTTGGTCGGGGGCAGGCTCACCGGGCAGGCAGATGGCTGTGATCGCGAAGATTGTGGCGCGGAACCCGCCCGTCCCCCAAGGCCTGGTGCGGTGCTCGCGAGGCGACGCGAACGGCATTCCATCACGCGCCGGCGGGGCATCGCGCCGCGCCGGCACCTCTCCCGCGGAGCACGCCGGATCGCCCGATTACCGACGGACGCAGCCGGTACGTTTCGTCACCGCGAGGCGTTGTGCAGCGCCGACAGCGCGCGACGCCCATCGTCTTCAAGAGCAGCACACGGCCCCATCGCGCCGCATGACCTGGCCACGGCGACGCCACGGTGGGCCCCCTCACAGACGCGCGGTGACCGCGCGGTGCCGCCAGGCGGCGCATGCAACAACGAGGCTCGCGCGACGCCCCCTGTGCCGCGCGGCGTGCACACCCGCCACGTTCAAGCACGCGCCGCGTCACCTCGAACTCGCCGCCGAACCTTCGCGGGCCCTGCCCCGTCGAGCGCATCGCTGGCCCAGCCGCGGCTTCTGACGCCGCAGCAGGGTCGGCGACGTGAGGGGCCTCGACAAACGGCGCGTGGGACTGGCGCCGACCGAGCACCTCCGCGCCGCCGTCGCGCGGCGGAAGACGCGGCCCGGCGCCCCTCGGCGAGTCGCCGAGAGCAGTGCGCCGAACGCAGGGCGACGCCGTCGGAAACCCTGCCACTTTGAGCCCTCAACGAGAGGCTCACTGAGCCCCGCGACCGTGTCCAAGCTTTGACGGAGGGGGGTATCCCTAGGGTCTGTGCGATTCTGTGCCACGCCCTCGAGGGCCCCACGGATCGGTCAGGGTCTGTCCTAGGTATCAGGTGCAGAACGCCAGGAATAAAACATCGATGGGGAGCGCTAAGGAGCACACCCTAGGCCGTACCCACCCATTCTTACCATGGAGACGACGATGAAAGTTAAGAAGCAATCGGGTTGGCGCCTGATGCGCCCCCTGAGCCTCGCTCTGCTGGCGGTGCCGACGGTGGCGCTCGCGAATGCCGACGTCGAGAAGAACATCGCCAATTCGAAGAACTGGGCGATGCAGGCTGGTGACATGTTCAACCAGCGCTACAGCAAGCTGAACCAGATCAACAAGGGCAACGTCGGCAAGCTGCAAGTCGCGTGGACCTTCTCCACCGGCGTGCTGCGGGGCCACGAAGGCTCGCCGCTGGTCGTGGACGGCATGATGTACCTGCACACGCCGTTCCCCAACAACGTGTTCGCGATCGACCTCGACACGAACACCATCAAGTGGAAGTACTCGCCGAAGCAGGATCCGGCGGTGATCCCGCAGATGTGCTGCGACACGGTGAACCGGGGTCTGGCCTACGCCGAGGGCAAGGTCTTCCTGCAGCAGGCTGACTCGAACCTCGTCGCGATCGACGCCAAGACCGGCAAGATGGTCTGGACCGTCAAGAACGGCGATCCGAAGCTCGGCGCGGTCAACACCAACGCCCCGCACGTCTTCAAGGACAAGGTCATCACCGGCATCTCCGGTGGCGAGTGGGGCGTGCGCGGCTATGTCGCCGCCTACGACATCAAGACCGGCAAGCAGGTCTGGAAGGGCATGAGCACCGGCCCGGACGCCGAGATGCTGATCGACCCGGTCAAGACCACCACCTGGGCGGACGGCAAGGTCACCCCGGTGGGCCCCGACTCCTCGCTGAAGACCTGGAAGGGCGACCAGTGGAAGATCGGCGGCGGCACGACCTGGGGCTGGTACTCGTACGACAAGGCGCTGAACGCCATGTTCTACGGCACCGGCAACCCGTCGACCTGGAACCCCTCGCAGCGCCCGGGCGACAACAAGTGGTCCATGTCCATCTGGTCGCGTGACGTCGACACCGGCAAGGTCAACTGGGTCTACCAGATGACGCCGTTCGACGAGTGGGACTTCGACGGCATCAACGAGATGATCCTCGCGGACATCCCGGTGAAGGGCAAGCCGACCAAGGCGCTGGTGCACTTCGACCGCAACGGCTTCGGCTACACCCTGGACCGCACCAACGGCGCCCTGCTGGTGGCCGAGAAGTACGACCCGAAGGTGAACTGGGCCACGCACGTCGACATGAAGTCGGGCCGCCCGCAGGTGGTCAAGCAGTACTCGACCGCGCAGAACGGTCCTGACGTGAACACCAAGGGCGTCTGCCCGGCCGCGCTGGGCTCGAAGGACCAGCAGCCCGCCTCGTTCGACCCGAACACCGGCCTGTTCTACGTGCCGACGAACCACGTCTGCATGGACTACGAGCCGTTCAAGGTCGAGTACACCGCGGGCCAGCCGTACGTCGGCGCCACGCTGTCGATGTTCCCGGCCCCGGGTTCGCACGGCGGCATGGGCAACTACATCGCCTGGGATGCCGGCACCGGCAAGATCGTCCAGAGCAAGCCCGAGAAGTTCTCGGTGTGGAGCGGCTCGCTCAACACCGCGGGCGGCCTGAGCTGCTACGGCACGCTGGAAGGCTACTTCAAGTGCGTCGATGCGAAGGACATCAACAAGGAGCTCTACAAGTTCAAGACTCCGTCCGGGATCATCGGCAACGTGTTCACCTACGAGCACAAGGGCAAGCAGTACATGGGCGTGTTCTCGGGCATCGGTGGCTGGGCCGGCATCGGCATGGCGGCTGGCCTCGAGAAGGACACCGACGGCCTGGGCGCCGTGGGTGGCTACCGTGACCTGAACAAGCACACCGACCTCGGTGGCTCGCTGACGGTCTTCGCTCTGCCGAACTGATCTCGGCACTTTCCCCGACCCGCGGAACCTTCAGGTTCCCGGGTCGGTCGCAGGGGACGGTCGACGACAAGGTCTGCCGTCCCCGTTTCGTTGAATGGCTCTCTCTTCACTGCCTGGGTATCTCATGAAAGTTCGTTCCTCCCGTTTCCTGCTGGCCGTCGCCGGCCTCGCTGCGCTGGCCTGCTCGGCTTCCGTCGTGTCGGCCGAGGAAGTCAAGACGGAGCTGTACACGGTCGTCGACGGCAACAAGGTCGACGCCAAGACGCTGAACGGTTTCCGCATGTGGCGTCAGGCCAATTGCGCCGCCTGCCATGGCGCGAACCAGGAAGGCCTGGCCGGCCCCTCGCTGGTCGAGAGCCTGAAGAAGCTGACGAAGGAAGAGTTCGTCAAGACCGTGATGGACGGCCGGCTCGAGCGCGGCATGCCCCCGCACAAGGACAGTCCCTATGTCACGCAGAACATCGACGACATCTACGCCTACCTGAAGGGGCGTTCGGACGGCGCGATCAAGAGCTCGCGCGTGACGGGCATCGAATGAAGCACCGCCCCTCGTTGAACAGGCCGGCGGGACGGCGCAGCGAGGGAGCAAGGGCCTGGCGACTGCGGCTCGGCACCGCGGTCGCCGGTGCGATGCTGGCCCCCATCGGGCAGGCGGCACCGCCCACGGTGCTCGATGGCTACCGCGTCGACGCCGACACCTATGCCGGCTACCGGATCTGGAAGACACAGAACTGCGGCGGCTGCCACGGCGCCGAGCAGCAGGGGCTCAGCGCTCCGGCACTGACCGAGAGCTTGGCACGGCTGACGAAGGACGAGTTCGTGCAGACCGTGCTGCAGGGGCGACCGGCGAGACGCATGCCCGCGTTCGGGCACCTGCCCTCGGTCGCGAACCAGATCGAGCATCTGTACTCCTACCTCAAGGGCCGCGCCGACGGTGTGATCACGCGCGCGCAAGTCGAACCACTGCCATGACCCGCATGCCCAAGCCTGACCTCGTCACCTGCACCGCCGTCGCGGCGCTCGCCGCAACCCTGCTGGCCGCCGCGCCGGCACAGGCGCAGGAGGCCCCGCCCCCGCGCACCGCGCTGCGCGTCTGCCAGGACCCCAACAACCCGCCGTTCTCGACCGCGAAGAACGACGGCATCGAGAACAAGGTGGCCGAGCTGTTCGCGAAGGAGCTGGGCCTGCCGGTCGAGTACTACTCCTTCCCGCAGCGCCTGGCCTTCGTGCGCAACACGCTGCGCTACAAGCTGCCGGGCAAGGACTACCCCTGCGACATCATCATGGGTGTGCCGGCCGGCTACGACCAGGTCTCGGTGACCAAGCCCTACTACCGCTCGACCCATGCGCTCGTCTACGCGCCCGGCAAGGGGCTCGACGGCGTCAAGACCATCGAGGACTTCCTCCAGCTCGACCGCGCGGTGCTCTCGAAGCTGCGCATCGGCCTGTACGACCGCTCGCCGGGCTCGGAGTGGCTGAACCGCCATGGCCTGGTCGACCAGGGCGTGCCCTACCAGATGATGAGCGCCGATCCGGGCTTCTACGCCGGCCAGCTGATCGACCAGGAGCTGGCCGGCGGCAAGATCGACGCGGCGATCGTCTGGGGGCCGCTGGCCGGCTACTACGCGAAGCAGGTCACGAGTCCGAAGCTGACGGTCGTGCCGATGGCCTCCGAGCCCAACATCAAGTTCGACTTCGCGATCGCGATGGGCGTGCGCTACGGCGAGCGTGAATGGAAGCAGCAGGTCGAGGGTCTGATCGACAAGCTGCAACCGCAGATCTCCGCGATCCTCAGCGACTTCGGCGTGCCGCTGGTCGAGGCGCCGCCGGCCACCGCC
>DATMJX010000125.1:0-18768 GCA_035553715.1 Methylibium sp. | reverse complement strand
CCAGCACCCAGTCGGCGTCGCCTGCGCCCCCGGCGGCCAGCACCGCCAGGCCGTTGGCGACGCTGGCCGCGCGCGCCGCGCCGCCCACCCGCGCGACACGCCACGCGCCGGGCGCGTGGCGCTCGAACTCGGCGTCCTCGGGCGCCAGCACCACCAGCGTCGCCAACGGCCTGGCGGTGCTGGCCGCCGGGGGCGCAGGCGACGCCGACTGGGTGCTGGTGCACGACGCGGCGCGCTGTCTGGTGCAGCCGGCCGACATCGAGCGCCTGATCGCCGCCTGCGAGCATGACGCCGTCGGCGGCCTGCTCGCGCTGCCGGTGGCCGACACGCTCAAGCGCGAGGCCGGGAGCCGTGTCGCCGCGACGCTCGACCGCCGCGGCGTCTGGCAGGCGCAGACGCCGCAGATGTTCCGCCTCGGCCTGCTGCGCGCCGCGCTGGCCGCGGCCGGCGACGCGGTCACCGACGAGGCCAGCGCCATCGAGGCGCTGGGCCATGCGCCGAAGCTCGTGCCCGGCGCGCTGGAGAATTTCAAGCTCACCTGGCCGGCCGATTTCGCGCTGGCCGAACGACTGCTGAGGACGCGCGCATGACGGCTCTGAACTTCCGCATCGGCGAGGGCTGGGACACCCACGCCCTGGTCACCGGCCGCAAGCTGATCCTGGGTGGCCTCGAGATCCCGCACAGCCACGGCCTGCTCGGCCACTCGGATGCCGACGCGCTGCTGCACGCGCTGACCGACGCCGTGCTCGGCGCCGCGGGCCTCGGCGACATCGGCCGCCATTTCCCCGACACCGACCCGAAGTTCGCCGGCGCCGACTCGCGCGTGCTGCTGGTCGAGGCCCTCAAGCGCGTGCGCGACGCCGGCTGGGCGGTCGGCAACGTCGACGCGACCATCGTCGCGCAGGCGCCGAAGATGGCGCCGCACATCCCGAAGATGGTCGAGTGCATCGCCGGCTGCCTGGGCGTGGCGCCGGCGCAGGTCAATGTGAAGGCCAAGACGGCCGAGAAGATGGGACCGGTCGGCGAAGGCCGCGCGATCGAGGCGCGCGCCGTGTGCCTGCTCGTCAGGGCGTGAGCGCCGGCGCGGGCGTCCACTGCCCGTCGATCAGCCGCTCGTTCGGGCGGAACTGGGACTTGTAGGCCATCTTCGGGCTCTCGCCGATCCAGTAGCCGAGGTAGACGTGCGGCAGCTTCAGCAGCCGCGTCTGCTCGATCTGCCACAGCACGTTGTAGGTGCCATAGCTGGCGTCGGGCTCGGGCTCGTAGAAGGTGTAGACGGCGCTCAGGCCGTCGTTGAGGATGTCCAGGATCGACACCATCTTCAGCGCGCCGGGCGTGCCGTCGGGCGCGGCCGGCTCGCGGAACTCGACCAGCCGCGAATTGACCCGGCTTTGCAGCAGGAACTGGGTGTACTGGTCGATCGAGTCGTGGTCCATGCCGCCGCCGGCGTGGCGGCCGGCCTGGTAGCGCAGGTAGAGCTGGTAATGCTCGGGCACGAAGCACAGCCGCAGCACGCGCGACTGCAGTCCCTGGTGCTGCTTCCAGGCGCGGCGCTGGCTGCGGCTAGGCCGGAAGGTCTCGACCGGCACGCGCAGCGGCACGCAGGCGCTGCAGCCGTCGCAGTAGGGCCGGTAGGTGAACATGCCGCTGCGCCGGAAGCCGTTGGCGACCAGGCCCGAGTAGGCGTCGGCGTGGATCAGGTGGCTGGGCGTGGCGACCTGCGAGCGCGCCAGCCGGCCGGCCAGGTAGCTGCACGGGTAGGGCGCCGTGGCGTAGAACTGCAGCGACGCGAGCGGGAGCTCTTTCGGGTGGGTCACGTGGCGCGCACGGCGGAGGACGGAGCGGGCGGCCGGTCTGCGTCGAGGCCCAGCTGCGCCCAGTGCGATCGATGATAGGTCCAATCGCGCGGGGCCGGCGCGTGGACGCTGCGCGCCAGGTGCCCCTCGAACGCGGGGCGTGCTATTTCCCGCGCCCCCAGCGAGGCCAGGTGGGCGGTGCGCTGCTGGCAGTCGATCAGTGCGATGCCCTCGGTGCGGCAGAAGGCCACGAGGCCGGCCAGCGCGATCTTCGAGGCGTCGCGGCGGTGCGCGAACATCGATTCGCCGTAGAACATGCGCCCGAGGTTGACGCCGTACAGGCCGCCCGCGAGTTCGCCGTCGATCCAGGTCTCGAAGGAGTGCACCGCGCCGAGGCGGTGCCAGGCGCTGTAGGCGGCGCGCAGCTCGGGCTGGATCCAGGTGCCGTCCTGGCCGTCGCGCGGCGTCGTCGCGCAGGCGGCGATCACGCGCTCGAAGGCGCTGTCGATGCGCAGCGCGCAGCCCGGGGTGTCGATGAAGCGCCGGAGCGTCTTGCGCAGCGAGTGCGACAGCCGGAACTCGGCCACCGGCAGCACCATGCGCGGGTCGGGACTCCACCACAGCACCGGCTGGCCGGCGCCGTACCAGGGGAAGATGCCACGGGCATAGGCCTCGGCGAGGCGCTGCGGCGACAGGTCCTCGCCGGCGGCCAGCAGGCCTGGCGCCTCGCTGTCGGCGGCGAGCGCCAGCGCGGTGTCGGGCAGCGGCGTGGCGGGCGTGTGCAGCCAGGTCAGCATGCGGCGATTGTGGCGGCGACCGCCGCTTGTCCACGGGGCAGGGCGGGCCAAGGCCGCGCGCTTAGCATTGCGGCTCGTCCACTGCCCACCGCTCCGATGCCGCGCCGTCGCGACCTGCTCCTGCTGCCCCTGATGCTGTCTCCCCTCGCCCGCGCCGCGGACGTGGCGGGCTGGCGGCGCACGGCCTTCGAGGCCCACAGCCTGGCCGACACGCTCGCGGCGCTCGGCCTCGGCGCGCCGCAGCCGAGCAAGGACGTCACGCTGCAGGTGCCCGAGCTGTCCGAGGACGGCTCGGTGGTGCCGGTGACGCTGGGCTGCGCGCTGCCCGGGGTCCAGCGCCTGCTGCTGTGCCTCGAGAAGAACCCGTCGATGCTGGCGGCGGTGTTCGAGCCCGGCCCGACGGTCGAGCCGAGCTTCACGACACGCGTGAAGGTGCAGCAGAGCTCGCCGGTCCATGCACTGGCGGTGCTCGCCGACGGTCGCGTGCTGTCGGCCACGCGCGAGGTGCGCGTGACGCTGAGTGGCTGCCTGAGCGCCGGGGACCTCGAGCTCGAGCGGCCGGGCCAGCCCTCGGTGATCCGTGTGCAGGCGGCGGGCACCGGGGCGATGGTGCGCGCGCTGATGAAGCATCCGATGGAGAGCGGCCAGCGCAAGGACGAGGCCGGCCGGGCGATCCCCGCCTGGCACATCCAGCAGGTGCGTGCAAGCGTCAACGGTCAGCCGGTGCTGACCGCCTACTGGGGACCGTCGATCTCGCGCAACCCCTTCCTGCAGTTCGCGCTGAAGGGCGCCAAAAGCGGCGACCGCGTCGCGCTCGCCTGGGCCGACAACCGCGGCGCGTCGCGCAGCGACGAGGTCACGTTCGCCTAGCGTCCCGGGGTCCGGCGGTGCGCCGCCACGCGCGGCGCACCGCCGGACCCCGAGCGCGGGGCGCACGCCAGGGGAGCGGGCTCAGCCCAGCGCGTCGGCCCAGATGTTCTTGGCCCAGCCCAGTGCGTAGCGCGCCTCGAGTTCGTTGCGCTCGGCCGACAGCCCGCCTGATCCGGCGACCGGCTTGAAGGTCTTCTCGGCGTCGACGTATTCGTGCACGCTGGCGACGTGCACCACCAGCTCCGGCGCGACGAAGCTGTAGCAGGTGTTGGTCAGCATCGGCTTCGGGTTGGGGGCGTAGCCGGCGAAGTGCGCGACGATCGCCGCGGCCGCGACCTTGGCGTGCGAGTTCGCCATGTGGCCCGACTTCGGCATGCCGGCGGCGAGCTGGATCGCGTCGCCGACGACATGGATGTCCGGCGCCGCGGTCGACTCGAAGGTCTGGTAATTGACGCCGACCCAGCGGTTGGCCGAGTTCGCGAGACCGGTCTGCGCCGCGATCGCGCCGGCGCGCTGCGGCGGCAGCACGTTCAGCACGTCGGCCTTGAAGTCGTTCTGGACCTCGAAGCGCAGCGTGTTGCCGTGCACCGCGACGACCTTGTGCTGCGGGCGGTACTCGATCAGGCCCGGGTAGAGCTCGTTCCAGGCCTTCTTGAACAGCGCGCCCTTCGAGGTCACGTCCGGGTTGGCGTCGAACAGCACGACCTTGGAGCGCGGCTTGGCCTTCTTGAAGTAGGAGGCGACCAGCGCGACGCGCTCGTAGGGCCCGGGCGGGCAGCGGTAGGGCGCCTCGGGGATGCTCATCGCGAACACGCCGCCGTTGGGCAGCTCCTCGAGCTGGCGGCGCAGCGCGACGGTCTCGGGCCCGGCCTTCCAGGCCTGCAGGATGCGCCGCTCGTCGTGGGCCGCCCGCAGGCCGTCGATCGCGTCGAATTGCAGATCGATGCCCGGCGACAGCACCAGCTTGTCATAGGCCAGCGTCGCGCCGCCGGCCAGCGTGACGGTCTTCTTGGCCGGGTCGATCGCGGTGGCGCGGTCCCGGGCCAGCGTGACGCCGTGGCGCGCCGCCAGCGCGTCGTAGGAGGTGGAGAGCGAGCCGATGTCGCGTGCGCCCTCGAGAACGAGGTTGGACAGCGGGCAGGAGACGAAGCGCTCGGCCGGCTCGACCAGCGTCACGTCGATGCGGCCCTCGGAGAGCGTGCGGATGTACTTGGCCGCGGTCGCGCCGCCCCAGCCCCCGCCGACCACCACCACCTTCGGTCGGGCCAGGCCGGGCAGCGGCACGGCGCAGCCGCCCAGCAGTCCGAGCAGGCCCGCGGCGCTGGCGCCCTGGATCAGTTCACGTCTTTTCATGGCCGCCTCTTCTTCACTTCTGCGCCGCGAAGTACGCGGCGATGGCTTCGATCTGCGCCGGCGTGTAGCCCTTGGCGAGCTGGTGCATCACCGTCGCCGGGCGCTTGCCGTCGCGGAAGGCCTGGAGCTGCGCGACGATGTAATCCTTGTCCAGGCCGGCCAGGCGATGCAGGCCGGCATCGGTGGCCAGCGACTTGCCGTCGGTGCCGTGGCAGTTGGCGCAGGTGGCCGCGAGCGAGCGCACGTACAGCGCGTCGGCGGATCCCTCGGCCCGGGCGGCGCCGGCGGCCAGCAGGGCCGTGGCCAGCAACAGGGGGCGGGTGAGCATCGGCAGTCTCCTTGTGGTTCGTGGTGTTGGGGGGCGACCGGAGGGCGCATGTTGCCCGTCCTCGCCGGGGGGCGCAAATGCCTGGCGGGCATAAGCTGATTCAGCGGCCGGTCGGCGCGCGCCCGGCCGGTGCAGCGGGTGAGCTCGGCAAGCACGCGCAGCGGCCCGGGCGGCGCATTCACGATCCGGCGATGGCCGACGCGACGGCCAAGAAAATCTCAATGCCATGGCATCGGCGGCGTTGCTATCGTTTCGAGCAGTGCAGGTACCGGCGGGGCCCGTCCGTGGGATCGGCGAGGCCGGTGGCATTCCATACGGCACGGTCGAGCCGGAAGCGTGGCGCCTCAGCGGCTATGGTGGGACGATGTACGATGGACCGGTGACGAACCCTCTGGCGGCCATGCCCCTGCGGCGTGGCGCCGGGGCGCGTCCGTGCGGAGCCGGCCCGTGAACCCCGGCCGGCTCGAGGCTTGGCTCGCGCGCCGGCCGCCGGCGGTGGCCGAGCTCGTCCAGGCACTGGCGGCGGCGGCGGTGGCCGTCGGGCGGGCGCTGGCGCGTGGCGATGGCTCGGCTGCCGAGCGCCTGGTGGTCGAGTCGCTGACCGCCTGTCCGCAGGCGGCCGGCTGGTCCAGCGCCGCGCAGGCCGAGGTCACGCCGTCGCCCGAACATGCCTGCCGCGGCGGCTTCCTGGTCGCTTTCGATGCGCTCGAGCGGGGCGGCGCGGCGGCCGGCATGCTGTTCTCGGTGCTGCCGCACCTGTTCCGCGGCGCGCCGGCCAGCGCGGTGGCCTTCATGCAGCCGCCCTACCGGCAGGTCTGCGCCGGCTGCGTGGTCTACGGACCGGCAACCCGGCTCGCGCTCGCCAGCGCCGAGGGCGTCAGCATCTTCCGCCTCGAGCCGCAGCGGGGCTGGCGGGTCGAGCGCGAGCCCGTGCGGGTCGCGGCGGCGAGCAGCGAGTTCGCGGCCGACACGGCCCGCCAGCGCCACTGGGAGAAGCCGGTGCAGCGCTATGTCGCCGAATGCCAGGCCGGCGAGGGCGGGCCGCGCGGGCGCGACTTCACGATGCACTGGCATGGCAGCCTGAGTGCGGAGATCCACCATGTGCTCGAGCAGGGCGGCGTCGCGCTGCTGCCGCGCCAGCCGCGTGCCGCGGGCGAGGGGCCGCGCACGATCGAGCTGCTGCACCATGCCGCGCCGCTGGCCCTGCTGATGGAGCGCGCCGGGGCGGCCGCCAGCACCGGCACGACACCGCTGATGGAGATCGTTCCCGATGCGCTGCACCAGCGCGTGCCGGCCATCTTCGGCGCCTGCGACGAGGTCCAGCGCATCGTCGGCTACCACGCCGACCCGCAGGAGAACGTGTCCTGGCAGCTGTTCAAGACGCGCTCGCTGTTCGTGCAACCCAACGCCTGAGATGAACCATCCCCGTCGCGGCCGTGCCGCTCTCCCTCAAGGGAGTGCCGCTGGCGAACCGTCCGAGCCGGTTCCGCGGCGGCGGCCGGCACACTCGGGGCGACCTGCGCCCCGGAGCCCCTGAGATGAGCCTCAAACACCCGATCATTGCCGTGACCGGCTCCAGCGGTGCCGGCACGACCACCGTCAAGCGTGTGTTCGAGAACATCTTCCGCCGCGAGGGCATCCGCGCCGCGGTGATCGAGGGCGATGCCTTCCACCGCTGGCCACGCAGCGAGATGAAGGCGCGCATCGCCGCGGCCGAGCGCGACGGCGGGCGGCTCAGCCATTTCGGGCCCGAGACCAACGAGCTCGAGCTGCTCGAGCAGCAGTTCCGCGACTACAGCGCCACCGGGCGCTGCCGCACGCGGCGCTACCTGCACACCGAGGCCGAGGCCGCGGCGCTCGGTCAGGAACCCGGCAGCTTCACCGCCTGGGCCGACACGCCCCCGGACACCGACTGCCTGTTCTACGAGGGCCTGCACGGCTGCGTCCGCGTCGGCGCCATCGACCTGGTGCGCTATGCCGACCTGAAGCTCGGCGTCGTGCCGATCATCAACCTCGAGTGGATCCAGAAGATCCACCGCGACACCCAGGACCGCGGCTATTCCAAGGAGGCGGTGCAGGACACCATCCTGCGCCGCATGCACGACTATGTGCACTACATCGTGCCGCAGTTCGGCGAGACCGACATCAACTTCCAACGCGTGCCGGTGGTCGACACCAGCAACCCCTTCATGGCGCGCGACATCCCGAGCGCCGGCGAGAGCATGACCGTGATCCGCTTCAAGAACCCGCGCGGCATCGACTTCCCCTACCTGCTGTCGATGATCGGCGGCAGCTTCATGAGCCGCGCCAACACCATCGTCGTGCCGGGCGACAAGATGGACCTGGCGGTGCAGCTGATCCTCACGCCCTTGATCCTGCGGCTGATGGAGATCCGCCGCGCCCAGCTGCACTGATGGCTCGGCTGCGACTGCTCAGCATCGACCTGGACGGCACCCTGGTCGACAGCGCCGGCGAGATCACCGAGGCGGTGCAGCGCATGCTGGTCGAGCTCGGCCTCGCGCGCCGGCAGGCGGCGGAGATCATCGGCCTGGTCGGGCACGGCACGCGTGCGCTGGTCGAGCGGCTGTTCGAGCGGCTGCGTGCCGAGCGCGCCCTGGGCGACGCGTTGCCGGACATCGAGGTGGCCCATGCCTGCTTCGATCGCCATTACGCGCAGCTCGCCGGCCGCACGGCGCAACCCTATCCGGGCTGCGTGGCCGCGCTCGAGCGCCTGCAGGCGGCCGGCATCGTGCTGGCCTGCGTGACCAACAAGGAGCAGCGCCACGCCGAGCGCGTGCTCGCCGGCACCGGCCTGGCGCGCTGGTTCACGACGCTGATCGCCGGCGACACGCTGCCATGGAAGAAGCCGGACGCGCGGGTGATCGGTGCGCTGCTGGCGCGCCACGGCGTGGCCGCGGCGGAGTGCGCGCATGTCGGCGACTCGGCGATCGACGTCGAGGCCGCGCGGGCGGCCGGCGTCGCCGCCTGGGCTCTCCCCGAGGGCTACAACGGCGGCCGGCCGATCGAGGCGGCGCGGCCGGACCGGCTGTTCGCCGACCTCGCGGCGCTGGCCGCGCACGTCTGCGAGACTAGGATCGGAACATCGACGCAGGGGAGGCGGTGATGCTGCAAGCCTTGATCTGGGACCTGGACGGGACGCTGGCCGAAACCGAGCGGGATGGCCACCTGGTGGCCTTCAACGAGGCCTTCCACGCGCACGCGCTGCCCTGGCAGTGGAGCGTCGACGACTACCGCGATCTGCTGCAGATCACCGGCGGCAAGGAGCGTCTGCGCCATGACCTCGCGACGCGCCCCGGCGTGCCCGCCGACCTTGCCGAGCGCGAGGCGCTGATCGCCTCGCTGCACGCCGAGAAGAACCGCCGCTATGCGCGCATCGTCGAGCAGGGCGGCATCGGGCTGCGCCCCGGCGTGCGCCGGCTGCTGCGCGAGGCCACGGCGGCCCGCGTGCGCCTGGCGATCGCGACGACGACGACACGCAGCAACGCCGATGCCCTGCTCGCCAAGGAGCTCGGCCCGGGCTGGCCGGCGCTGTTCGCGGCGGTCGTGTGCGGCGAGGACGCCCCGCGGCGCAAGCCCGACCCGCAGGTCTACCAGCGCTGCCTCGAGTGGCTGGATCTCGATCCGGAGGACGCGATCGCGATCGAGGACTCCTACAACGGCCTGGCCGCGGCGCGCGCCGCCGGCCTGCCGGTGCTGGTCACGCGCAGCGTGTTCTTCGCGAGCGACTCGCATGCCGGGGCGATGGCCGTGTGCGACCACCTCGACGCACCGGCGACTCCGTCGCGCCGGCTGGTGGGGGCGAGCCCGGCCTATGTCGATCTGCCCCGGCTGCGCGAGTGGCACGCGCTGTGGTGGCGCGACCTGCTGCCCAGCGGCTGGTCAACCGCGTTCGATGACCCAGGCCTGATAGCGTAGCGCCGCGAGTGCGCCGGCGACGATGCCGGCCACCGCGATGAAGGAACCGGCGGCCAGCAGCGACAGGCCGCTCAGTCCCTGGCCGATCGAGCAACCCAGTGCCAGCACGCCGCCGAGGCCCATCAGCGCCGCGCCGATCAGGTGCTGGGCGAGGTCGCGCGGGTTGGCGAAGCCTTCCCAGCGGAATTCGCGGCGCAGCAGCGCCGTCGCGCCGGCACCGACCAGCACGCCGAGCAGCGTCGCGGCACCGAAGCTCAGCGTCGTGCTGCGGTCCGACCACAGCGTCAGCAGCTCCAGCAGCGAGGCGGCGGGGGCGACGAAGCTCAGCGCCTCGGGCCGGTGCGAGCCGGTGGCCAGCCAGGCCGGCTCGAGCGTCTCCGGATGCTCGGCGAGGTGCCCCAGCGCACCGGTGACCCACCAGGCCGCGACGACCACCGCGCCGAGCGCCAGGCCGCCGAGCAGCGGCTCGGCGCGGCGGAACTCGCGCTCGCGCAGCAGCCACCATGCGAGCGGCAGGCCGAGCGCGGCGCCGACCACCGCACGCGCGGCTGCCGGCGCGAGCCCGCTCACACGCGCAAGCCAGCTGCCCAGGTCCTGCGGGCCGGCCAGCGCGAAGGCCAGCGGCTCCAGCAGCTCGACGCGCGGCAGCGCGAACACGCCGCGCAGCGCCATCTGGGCCACTAGCCCCACTCCCACCAGCACCACCAGGGCCTTCAGGTTGCCGCCGCCCAGGCGTACCAGCGCGCGCGAGGGGCAGCCCGACGCCAGCACCATGCCGAAGCCGAACAGCGCACCGCCGAGCGCCAGCGCGGCCGGGTTGAGATGGCGTCCGCCATTGACCGAGCCCTCGAGCGCGACGCCGCCGAAGACGATCAGCGCCTGCGTGCCGAGCGCTGCGACGAGGACCGCCCACAGCCACAGGCGCAGCCGCGAGGCGTCGCCGAAACCCACCAGGTCGGCGATCGCTCCCATGGTGCAGAAACGTGTGCGCTGCGCGACCGCGCCGAACAGCGCGCCGAGTGCGAAGCCGGCCAGCAGCACCTGCTGCGTCAGCGAGGCGACGTCGATCTCGCTCATCGGGCCTGCAGCGCGCGTGCCACCTCGGTGACGAGGGCGGGGCCGCGGTAGATCAGTCCGGTGTAGAGCTGCACCAGATCGGCGCCGGCCGCGCGCTTGGCCCGTGCGTCGGCACCGCTGAGCACGCCGCCGACCCCGATGATCGGGTAGCCCGGGCCGAGCGCGGCGCGCAGCGCCCGGATCACGCGGTTGCTGGCCTCGGCGACCGGGGCGCCGCTCAGGCCGCCCGTCTCGCCGGCATGCGGCAGGCCCTGCACCGCGTCGCGCGCGAGCGTCGTGTTGGTCGCGATCACGCCGTCGATCGCATGGCGCTGCAGCGTCGCGGCGATCACGCCGACCTGGGTCTCGTCGAGGTCGGGTGCGATCTTCACGAACATCGGCACGTTGCGGCCGTGCTGCGCGATCAGCTGCTGGCGGCGCTGCTGCAGCGTGCCGAGCAGCGTGTCGAGCGCCGCGTCGCTCTGCAGGCTGCGCAGGTTCTGCGTGTTCGGGCTCGAGATGTTGATCGTCACGTAGTCGGCATGCGGGTAGACGCCCTCGAGGCCGAGCAGGTAATCGTCGACCGCCTGCTCGATCGGCGTGGTGGCGTTCTTGCCGATGTTCAGCCCGAGGATGCCGCCGCGCTCGCGGAAGCGGGCGCGCTTGACGTTGGCGAGGAAGGCCTCGAGGCCCTCGTTGTTGAAGCCCAGGCGGTTGATCAGCGCGCTCGCCTCGGGCAGGCGGAAGATGCGCGGCTTCGGGTTGCCCGGCTGGGCCTTGGGCGTGACGGTGCCGACTTCGACGAAGCCGAAGCCCATCGCCCCGAGGCCGTCGATGCAGCGGCCGTTCTTGTCCAGGCCGGCCGCGAGGCCGACGCGGTTCGGGAAGCGCAGGCCGGCGAGGCTCACCGGGTCGTCGACGCGCGGCTGCTGCCACAGGCATTGCAGCGGCGTGTTCTGCAGCCGCGCGATCGCGCCCAGGGTCAGCTCATGGGCCTGCTCGGCATCGAGGCCGAACAGGAAGGGACGGGTCAGCGCATAGGGAACGAGTGGCATGGCGCGAATTGTCTCCGAGGCCCGTGCGGCGGCCGCGCCGGATAATCGCGGCCATGAACCAGGACGAACTCAAGGCCCTCGTCGGCCGTGCCGCGCTCGACCATGTGCCGGAGGGGGCGATCGTCGGTGTCGGCACCGGATCGACGGTCGACCGCTTCATCGACGCGCTGGCGGGCGTCAAGGAGCGCATCCGTGGCGCGGTGTCGAGCTCGAACCGCAGCACCGAGCGGCTGCGCGCGCTCGGCATCACGGTGTTCGAGGCGGCCGAGGTCGAGCGCCTGCCGGTCTATGTCGACGGCGCCGACGAGATCGATGGCCGCGGCCACATGATCAAGGGCGGTGGCGCGGCGCTGACGCGCGAGAAGATCGTCGCCGACTTGGCCGAGCACTTCGTCTGCATCGCCGACGCGTCCAAGCGGGTCGAGGTGCTGGGCCGCTTCCCGCTGCCGGTCGAGGTGATCCCGATGGCGGCCGCGCAGATCGCGCGGCGCTTCGCGGCGCTGGGCGGCACGGCCACGCTGCGCGAGGGCGTCGTGACCGACAACGGCCAGGCCATCCTCGACGTGCGCGGGCTCGCGATCGGCGATCCGCTGGCCTTCGAGACCGAGGTCAACCAGTGGCCCGGCGTGGTGACCGTGGGCGTGTTCGCGCGCCACAGGGCCAGCGTGTGCCTGCTGGGCACGCCCGAGGGTGTGCTGACGCTGCGCTACTGACGTCTCAGAAGCGGATGCCGTCCGGCGTGCCCTGCAGCACCGGCGGCAGCGCCGAGGGGGCTTGGGCGCGCGGCGCGGGCGGCGGCGGCGCGGTGCCGGCCAGCGGGCTCGGGTCCCAGCCGCGGTAGCTGGACGGCAGCTGCGAGCTGGCGGGGTAGCCGGCCAGGTCGAGATCGCTGGCCCACTGGTTCTCGACGAAGTTGCGCAGCACCTGCTGGCCGATGCGCAGCACCGGTACCTCGGTGCCGAGGTTCAGCGCGGCCCAGGCATCGCGGTCGAGCGTGCTGGCGACGGTCTTCTCGGTGTACGGAATGCCGCGCTGGCGCAGGTAGGCGCGCGCACGGTCGCACTGGCCGCAGTCGTTCATCGTGTACAGCGTCACCGGAAAGCGCGCGGCCGGCTGCTGCAGTGCATAGGGCAGGGCGGCGGCCGGGGCGCCGGAGCGCAGGTTGAGCGGCTGCACGCGCGCCGAGGGCGCGGTACTCGGACGGTCGGTGTAGGTCACGCGGCCATCGGAGTCGATGACCTTGTACTGCGCCTGGGCGGCCGGCAGCGCGGCCGTCAGGGTCAGCAGCATGAGGGCGACAGGGCCTGGGCGCATCGGACTCTCCGCGGTGAGCTGGGTCGCTATCGTAGCGTCAGCCCGCCATGCCCTGGTGGCGCAGCAGCGCATCGATGCGCGGCTCGCGGCCGCGGAAGGCCTTGAAGCTGTCGATCGCCGGGCGGCTGCCGCCGGCTTCGAGGATGGCCTCGCGGTAGCGTCGGCCGACCGCCGGGTTGAACACGCCTTCCTCCTCGAAGGCCGCGTAGGCGTCGGCGCTCAGCACCTCGGCCCACTTGTAGCTGTAGTAGCCGGCCGCGTAGCCGCCCGCGAAGATGTGCGAGAAGCTGTGCTGGAAGCGGTTGAAGGCCGGCGGCGGCAGCACCGAGACCTCGGCGCGCACGCCGTCGAGCACGCGCTGGATCCAGCCGGCGCCGTCGGCCGCCTGCGCGTGGATGCGCAGGTCGAACAGCGCGAACTCGACCTGGCGCAGCGTCTGCAGACCGCTCTGGAAGTTCTTCGCGGCGAGCATCTTGTCGAACAGCGCGCGCGGCAGCGGCTCGCCGCTGTCGACATGCGCGGTCATGTGCTTGACGACGTCCCACTCCCAGCAGAAGTTCTCCATGAACTGGCTGGGCAGCTCGACCGCGTCCCACTCGACACCGGAGATGCCGGCCACGCCGATGTCGTCGACGCGGGTCAGCATGTGGTGCAGGCCGTGGCCGAACTCGTGGAACAGCGTCAGCACGTCGTCGTGCGACAGCAGGGCCGGCTTGCCGTCGACCGGCGCGGCGAAGTTGCACACGAGCTGCGCGACCGGTGTCTGCAGCGCGCCCTCGGGGCGTGCCCAGCGGCCGCACACGTCGTCCATCCAGGCGCCCGGGCGCTTGCCGGGGCGCGCGTAGGGATCGAGGTAGAACTGGCCGACCAGCTGGCCGGCGCGCTCGATGCGGAAGAAGCGCACGCTGTCGTGCCAGACCGGCGCGGTGTCGGGGCGGATCGCGACCTCGAACAGCGTCTCGATGATGCGGAACAGCCCGGCCAGCACGCGCGGCTCGGTGAAGTACTGCTTGACCTCGGTGTCGCTGAAGGCGTAGCGGGTCTCCTTCAGCCGTTCGGACACGAAGGCATGGTCCCAGGCCTGGAAGTCGGCCAGGCCGAGCTCGGCGGCGGCGAAGTCGCGCAGCTCGGCGAGGTCGCGCTCGGCGTGCGGGCGCGCGCGACGCGCCAGGTCGGCGAGGAAGTCGCTCACGTGGCGGGGCGACTCGGCCATCTTCGGCACCAGCGAGACCTCGGCGTAGTTGGCGTAGCCGAGCAGCCGGGCTTCCTCCTGGCGCAGCGCGAGGATCTCCTCCATCACCGCACTGTTGTCGCGCTCGGGCGGCCCGGCCTCGGAGGCGCGCGTCACATGGGCGCGGTACAGCGTTTCGCGCAGCGCGCGCCGGCGGGCGTACTGCATCACCGGGATGTAGACCGGCATGTGCAGCGTGAGGCGGTGGCGCGGCACGTCGCCCTCGACGCGCGTCGCCGCGAGCACGTCGGCCGGCACGCCCTCGAGCTCCTCGGGCGTTGCGAGGTACTCGAAGGCGTCGGTCGCGTCGAGCACATGCTCCGAATACTGCTGGCCGAGTTCGGCCAGCCGTGCCTGGATCTGCGCGAACCGCTCCTTGGCCGCGCCCTGCAGCTCGGCGCCGGAAAGCACGAAGTCACGCATCGCGTTGGCCAGCGCCTTGCGCCGCGCCGCATTCAGCGCCTGGGCGGCCGGGCTGGCGGCAACCGCCTTGTACTTGGCATAGAGCCGCTCGTCGGCGCCGAGCGCGGTGTAGAACTCGGTCACGCGCGGCAGCATCTCGGTGTAGGCGGCGCGCAGCTCGGGCGTGTCGGCGACCGCGTTCAGGTGGCTGACCGCGCCCCAGGCGCGGCCGAGCTGCTCGGTCGCGACATCGAGCACCGCCGACAGCGCGTCGTAGTCGGCCGGCACCGTGGGGCCGACGGCGTGTTCGAGCGCGGCGCGGGCCTCGGCAAGCAGGGCGTCGATCGCCGGGGCCACATGCTCAGGACGGATCTCGGCGAAACGCGGCAGTCCGGTGGCGTCGAGCAGGGGGTTGGTCATCGTGCGGGCCTCGGGAGTCTGGGTCGGGCGTCAGTGTCCGCCGGGGCGGTGTGCTGCGGGGTGAACTCTGTTGATCGATCGCATAGCGGACTCGAGGTTCCGCCATGAAAAAAGGCCGCTGATCGCAGCGGCCTTGCAGTGCATTCCGGGCTCAGCCCTTGGCCTGTGCGCCCAGCGCGATCTTCAGCAGGTCGGCCACCGTGTTGGCGTTCAGCTTCTCCATGATGTTGGCGCGATGCGCCTCGACCGTCTTGATGCTGATGCCCAGGTCGTCGGCGATCTGCTTGTTCAGCCGCCCGGCGACGATGCGCTCGAGCACCTGGCTCTCGCGCGTGGTCAGGCGGCTGAGCAGCGCGTCGCGGCTGGCGGCCTCCTGGTGCTGGCTGAAGGAGGCGCGCGCCTGGTCGAGCATGCGCTCCACCAGGCCCAGCAGTTCCTCTTCCTTGAAGGGTTTCTCGATGAAGTCCATCGCGCCCTTCTTCATCGTCGTCACCGCCATCGGCACGTCGCCATGGCCGGTGATGAAGACGACCGGCAGCGGGCTCTTGCGCTCGACCAGGCGGTCCTGCAGTTCCAGACCGCTCATGCCGTCCATGCGGATGTCGGCGATCAGGCAAGCGACCTCGCGCGGGTCGAAGCGCGACAGGAAGGATTCGGCCGAGTCGAAGCACTTGACGCGGTAGTCCTTGCCCTCGAGCAACCACTGCAGCGAGTCGCGCACCGCCTCGTCGTCGTCGACGACGTAGACCGTGCCTTTCTTCGGGATCAGGCTCATGCGTTTTCCGTGACCGTGGAGGCCGGCGCCTCGGCGGGCGGGCCGGCCGATTCGACCGGTAGCGTGAAGGCAAATCGGCAACCGATTGCAACATCGCCATTGTAGAGGTTCTCGGTGCGGATCCGCCCGCGGTGCGACTCGATGATCGAGCGGCACAGGCTCAGGCCGATGCCCAGGCCATCGGGCTTGGTCGAGAAGAAGGCCTCGTACAGGCGTGCCAGTACCTCGGGCTTCACGCCGGGGCCGTGATCGGTGACGCTGAACTCGATCACGCCGCCCTCCTCGGGGGTGTGGCGAGGCACGACGCGCAGCTCGATGTGGCGACGCGCGGGCGGCAGGTGCGCGTTGTCGATCGCCTCGGCCGCGTTCTTCAGCAGGTTCAGCAGCACCTGCTCGATCAGGATCGGGTCGACCTGCAGCACCGGCAGGCGCTGCGCCACGTAGGTGCGGATGTTGACGTTGCGACGGCGCACCTCGATCGAGGCGAGCTCGACCGCGTCCTCGACGATGTCGCGGGCCTGGGCGGGCTGGCGCTGCGGCTCGCTGCGTTTCACGAAGGAGCGGATGCGGTGGATGATCTGCCCGGCCCGCTGGGCCTGCCGCGCGGTCTTCTCGAGCGCGGCGATCAGGTCGTCCTTGGCGATGGCGTCACCCTTGACCCGCGAGACCATGCCGTTGCAGTAGTTGGTGATCGCGGTCAGCGGCTGGTTCAGCTCGTGAGCGACGCTCGAGGCCATCTCGCCCATCGTGACCAGCCGGCTGGTGACCTGGGCCTTCTCGGCCTGGTGGGCCGCCTGCTCCTCGGCACGCCGGCGCGCCGTGATGTCGGTGGCGATCAGCATCTGCGCGAGCCGCCCGTCGGTCCACTGCACGTAGCGCGCGCGCACCTCGAACCACTTCTGCAGCGGCTCGATGAAGACCTCGCGGGCATCGCCGGCGGCTTCGGTCAGCGCGCGTGTCGGCAGGCCGCTGAAGCTGTCGACCGGGTCGTCGGCATCGCGTGGCACGGCGGCGTGCTCGTCGGTGCCGGCGAGCAAGGCATGGCTGCGGGCGTCGGCACCGAACCACATGCGGTAGGAGCGGTTGGCAAACAGGATCTCGCCCTGCGCGACCGAGAGCACCGACACCGCCGCCTCCAGCCCCTCGAGCACGGTGGTGAAGCGCTCATGCGAGGCGGACAGCTGGTCGCGGATGCGCTTGGCCTCGGTGATGTTGGTCATCGAGGTCATCCAGCCGGTCTGCTGCCCCCTCGCGTCGATCAGCGGCGAGACGTACATGCGCGCATCGAACAGCGTGCCGTCCTTGCGCCGGACCTTGATCTCGATGCCCCCCGCGGGAGTGCGCCCCTGCAGCTCCTGGTTCAGCAGGCGGTTGTTCTCGTCGAGGCGGTCCGGCGGCCAGTGGGGATAGGGGGGGAGGCGACCGATCAGCTCGGTCTCGGCGAAGCCGGTCATCGCGCAGAAGGCCGGGTTCACGTAGGTGACGCGCCCCTCGAGGTCCATGGCGCGCATGCCAGTCAGCATCGAGTTCTCCATCGCGCGCCGGAAATTGGTCTCGGAGACCAGCGCGCTTTGCATCTGCGAGCGCCGGCGCACGTGACGCCAGGTGCCGAAGAGCATCCAGACGGTCAGCGCCGACAGCGCCACGACCATCCAGAACAGCGTGTTGCCGATCAGGCCGATCGAGGTGCGCCAGCCCTGGCCGCGCACCACCAGGCCGTTGCCGGACGGTGCGAGCGCGATCTCGTGGACGATGCCGCTGCGGCGCGTGCTGCCCGGCGGCTCGCGCGAAACGCTGCTGGCGAGCACGCGCTCGTTGCTGTCGAGCAGGCTGATCGCGTGGCGGCGCGTTACCTCGGCCGGCACGAAGTAGCGCAACAGCGCTTCCACCGAGTACTCGGCGACCAGCGTGCCGGAAAAGGCGCTGCGGTCGATCAGCGGCACCTGGATCTGGAACACCGGCATGCCGGCCGGCCCCTCGAAGGGGCGCGAGTACACGGGCTGGCGCAGGTCGCGCGCCGCGGCGAAGGCCCAGGCCGGCTCGCCGCCGTCGTGCTCCGGACCCGCCGGCTCCGGGGGGCCGACGAGCTGCGTGGCCGGCATGGGAGGCAGATTCAGGTCGCTCGGGTGGTTGGGCGAGACGTGGTGCGCCTTCAGGTGCTGGTCGGCGGTGAGCCAGGCAAGGCTGACGATCTCGGGGCGCTCGCGGGCGAAGCTGACCGCCTGGCCGTTGAACTCGTCGACATCGATGGCCTTGGTCGCGACCTCGCGCGCCATGCGCACGAGCTGCTCCTGGTTCTCGATCAGGCGCAGGCGGATCTGCTGCTGGGCGATTTCGGCGTCACGCTGCACCGACTCCAGCTCTCGCTCGTGTTCCTCGTTGCGCAGGTACCAGAAGGTCGCGATGATCACCGCGAGAAACAGCAGCACCGACAGCAGCGGGCCGATGGTGGCGAAGCGATCCTGCCGCGTCGGCGACAGCCGCTTCCACCAGGCCATGAACAGCAGGCGCGGGCGCCGCGGTTCCTCCGGGGCCCCGAGCGTCGAGTCCAGTGCCGAGTCATTCATGGCGTGATTATCCGAGTCGCGCGTTGCAACACGGTGAGCTGAGATGGGGAAGGGAGCACGAGCTGGTAATTCATAATACGAAATGCTTTGGCGCTATTTGAAATTTCAAGGAAGCCATGGCACACTGCGGCCGGCCCAGTAGATGGCGCTCATGCGCCCCACACACAGGAGACAAGCCATGTCCGCCATGCCGGAATCCTTCCGCCCGGCCGCCGCCAACGATGCGAGCGACGCCGATTCCCAGGAAACCCGTGAATGGCTGGAGGCTCTGGCCGCCGTCATCGACAGCGAGGGGCCACAGCGTGCCCACTTCCTGCTGGAGCGCCTGATCGACGAGGCTCGCCAGGCCGGCGTCGACACGCCGTTCTCGGCGACCACGCCCTACGTCAACACCATCCCGGCCGGCCAGGAGCAGCACAACCCCGGCCAGATCGACGTCGAGGAGCGGCTACGCGCCTACATGCGCTGGAACGCGATGGCGATGGTGGTCAAGGCCAACCGCCTGAACCCGGCCGACGGGGGGGACCTCGGCGGGCACATCTCCAGCTTCGCGTCGCTGGCGACCATGTTCGGCGCCGGCTTCAACCATTTCTGGCATGCCGACAACACCGACGCCGGCGGCAACCACGGCGGCGACCTGCTCTACATCCAGGGCCATTCTTCGCCCGGCATCTACGCCCGCGCCTTCATGGAAGGCCGCATCACCGAGGAGCAACTGCTCAACTTCCGCCAGGAGGTCGACGGCAAGGGCCTTTCCAGCTACCCGCACCCGAAGCTGATGCCCGAGTTCTGGCAGTTCCCGACCGTCAGCATGGGCCTGGGCCCGCTGATGGCGATCTACCAGGCGCGTTTCCTGAAGTACCTGCAT
>DATMJX010000124.1:0-2596 GCA_035553715.1 Methylibium sp. | reverse complement strand
AGCCCAGCCCGCCCTGCAGCGCGCCGCCTTCCGCGCCGCGCTGCAGGGCGGGCTGGGCTGGGGCGAGGCCAAGCAGCAGCTCGTCGAGCGCATCGAGGCCCAGGTCGGGCCGATGCGTGCGCGCTATGCCGAGCTGATGGCCCACCCGGAGCTCATCGAGGAGACGCTGGAGGCCGGCGCCCGCAAGGCCCGCGCGGTCGCCCAGCCCTTCCTCCAGAACCTGCGCCGCGCGGTCGGCCTGCGGCCGATGATGGCCGTGCCCAAGCCGCTGAAGCCGGCCGAGGCGCCGGCCGCGAAGGCCGCGCTGCCGGTGTTCAAGCAGTACCGCGAGAGCGACGGCCAGTTCTACTTCAAGCTCAGCGCCGCTGACGGCCGCGTGCTGCTGCAAAGCCGCGGCTTTGCCGACGGCCGCGAGGCCGGCGGCTGGGTCAAGCGACTCCAGTCGGACGGTCTGGCTGCGTTGCGCGAGGCCCCAGTTGACCTCGGGGACGGCGTCACGCCCGAGACGGTCGAGGCGGCCGTCGCTGCCATTACCGCCGCTCGTGCGTGAACACCGGGCCTGCTGGCACTGCCCCGGCCGGGCATGACCATCGGCTGGCATTCGCGGATGGGATCCGCGGCTTGGCTGCGCTCTGGGTGGTCCTCTTCCACGCTTCGGAAGGACAGCATCTCGAGCACCTGAAGGCGGCACTGCCAGCGCCACTGGTGCGCTTCGTGTTCGACTGGGGTGACCTCGGCGTACCCGCTTTTTTCGTGCTCAGCGGATTCGTGATGATGGTGACCGTCGAGCGCTTGCATTTCGATGGTGCGACTGCAGCCCGTTTCGCGGTGCGCCGCATGATCCGCCTCGGCCCCCCCTACTACGCTGCGATCGCGCTAGCGCTCGCGATGCTCGGACTAGAGGCGCTGCTCCTAGGCCGGCCGATGGTGCCCTTTGGATCGATCGAGTTGCTGACTCACGCGACCTATACCCAGGCGATCTTCGGCGTCCCACACGTGAATTTCGCGTTCTGGACCCTTTGCATCGAGGTTCAGTTCTATCTCGTGTTCGCATCGCTGCTGTGGTGGGCCGACCGGCAGGCCGGCACCGTGCTCGGCCTCGACAGGCGTGCCGCCGTCCTGCTCGGAGCCTGGCTGGTCGGCCTGCCCTGGGCGCTCGGCCTGATCACCGATCCGCTGTATCCGGGCGGCTTCCTGCCGTTCTGGTTCAGCTTCATGGCTGGCGTGCTTGCCTTCCTCGCATGGCAGCGGGGCGGGCAACTCAAACCCCTGTTCTGGGTCTACGTTCTGATGCTGCTGTGGGCATCGGCCAGTGGCCAGCAGTCGTCCTTCGCGTGCACGGCTGCGCTGGTAGCCGGCGCCTTGGTGTTGGCTGGCGCGACAGGCCAGATGCGCCGATGGCTCAAGGGCCGGACCTTCGCGTTTCTGGGAGCATGCTCGTATAGCCTCTATCTGCTGCACGGACCGCTGTCCGGCGCAGCCTTCTATGTCCTGCGGCGCCTACTGCCCCCCACCGCGATCGGGGAAGCCATCGCCCTGGCAGTCGTCGTGGGGCTGTGCCTTGCGGCTGCCTGGCTCTCCTTGGTTACGATCGAGCGCCTCAGCATCGGCTGGAGCAAGCGACTGAGAATGACCTCAGCCCCCGCATACCAACTCGCATCGCAAACCGATCGCGCCTGACCCCGGGGCTGCTGACACATGGCCGGCATCCACATCACCGACATCGAGTCCGCCATCAACTGGTGGCGCGAGCGCTCGCCCTCGCCCGACGGCGTCACGGCCTGCGCCGAGGTGCGCGCGCTCGCCGAGGTCTACGCGCTGCTGGTCTACTATCACGAGAGCGAGTGCGACGAGGCCACGATGCCCGCGAAGGCCAAGGCCGCCTGGTTGGCCTGGTATGCGAGCACGCCCGACGCGCCCTGCATCGCGATCTGCTCGACCGCCCAGGGCGACGCCGTCTGCAAGGGCTGCGGCCGCACCGAGGGCGAGGTCCAGCACTGGACCACGATGAGCCCGGCCGACAAGCGCGCCTGCTGGCGCCGCATCACGATGGAAGGCACGGCCTGGCGCTTCAACCGCTACGCCGAGCGCGCGCTCGAGCCGGCCGCCGCGGCGGCCCCCGAGGCTAGTCCGCCCGGGCCAGCGGCAGGCTGAGCACGAAGCGGCTGCCGCCGCCCTCGCGCGCCTCGCAGCGCACGCTGCCGCCGTGGTGGGCGGCGATCTGGCGCACCAGGCTCAGGCCCAGGCCGACGCCGCCGGCCTGCTCGGCGTGGCCGCTCAGGCGGTAGAAGGGCTCGAAGATGCGCTCGCGCTCGGCCGCCGGCACGCCGGGGCCGCGGTCGCACACCGCCAGCTCGACGCCGCCCGAGCTGCGGCTGCGGCGCGTCGCCGCCGTAGCGGCGCGCGTTCTCGAGCAGGTTGCGCAGCGCGCGGCCGACGCGCCGGTCGTGGCCGAGCCGGCTGGCCAGCAGCACCTCCTCGACCAGCGCATCGAGCGCAACATCCGCGAGCTCGATGCGCTGGTCGAGGAGGTGCTGCTGGCCAGCCGGCTCGATGCGCGCGCGGCCGACGCGCCGGTCGTGGCCGAGCCGGTCGA
>DATMJX010000123.1:0-6437 GCA_035553715.1 Methylibium sp. | reverse complement strand
GCGCGCCAGCAGGCCGCACAGGCGCGCCTGCAGGACCAGCGGCACGCTGTCGTCGTCGGGCGTCAGCACCTCGAAGGCCAGCGCCTGCATCGCGTCGCCGGCCAGCATCGCCTGGGCCTCGCCGAACTGCACGTGGACGGTCGGCTTGCCGCGGCGCAGGACGTCGTCGTCCATGCACGGCATGTCGTCGTGGATCAGCGAATAGGCGTGGATCAGCTCGACCGCGCAGGCCGCACGCAGCGCCGCCTCGCGCCCGGCGGCACTGGCCGAAGCGCCCACCGCGTCGGCCGCGGCCAGCGCCAGCAGCGGACGCAGCCGCTTGCCCCCGTCGAGCACGCCGTAGCGCATCGCATCGCCCAGCCCGGCCGGCGCTTGCGCGGGGACCCAGCGCTCGAGCGCGGCTTCGACCTGCGTCAGCTGCTCGCGCGCCCAGGCATCGAAGGCATCCCGCTTCATCGCGCGTCCTCCGCGTACGGCCAGCCGCTCATGCGCCGTCGCTCCAGGGCCTGAGCTGGCCGTCCTCGAGCACCTGGACCTGCTGCTCGACCGCCTCCAGGCGCGCGCGGCACAGCCCAAGCAGCTCGGCGCCGCGGCGGTAGTTGTCGAGCAGCCGGTCGAGCGGCAACTGCCCGCTCTCCATCGCCACGACGAGCCGTTCGAGCTCAGCCAGCGCGTCCTCGTAGCTGAGGGACTCGGGGGCGAGCGGGGCGGGGGGACTCTTGGCCATATCGGGAAAGACCCGAATTCTAGTCAGCGCGGCGACAGGCCCCGGCAGCGAAGCGTAGCCGGGTGTGTACGTGCCCGCCGCTGCAAGCCCCGCGACGGCCGGCCCCGGCCTTTAGAATCCCAGCCCCCTGTCCCTCGGACGCGGTTGCCACTGGCCCCTGGAGACCCGCGGATCATGTCGGATCTGAGCATCACCCTCGAAGCCCTCGAGCGCAGCACCGCGCAGCTGCCCGTGTCGAGCTATTTCGACGAGGCCGTCTATGGACGCGAAGAGGAGCTCATCATCCGACCTGGCCCGCGCTACCTCGGGCACGCGCTCGCGGTGCCCGAGCTGGGCGACCACCATGCGCTGCCCCAGGAGGGGGACGGCCGCGCGCTGCTGCGCACCGCCGACGGCATCGAGCTGATCTCCAACGTCTGCCGGCATCGCCAGGCGGTGATGCTGCGTGGCCGCGGCAACGCCGGTCGCCACATCGTCTGCCCGCTGCACCGCTGGACCTATGACCTGCATGGCCGCCTGGTCGGCGCCCCGCATTTCCCGCACGATCCCTGCCTGCACCTGAACAACTACGCGCTCCAGTCGTGGAACGGCCTGCTGTTCGAGGGCGGCGCGGGCCGGCGTGACATCGCGGCGGCGCTGTCGGACCTGACGCTGCCACCCGAGCTGAACTTCGACGGCTACGTCTTCGACCGGGTCCACCTGCACGAGTGCGACTACAACTGGAAGACCTTCATCGAGGTCTACCTCGAGGACTACCACGTCGGCCCCTTCCACCCCGGTCTCGGCAATTTCGTGACCTGCGAGGACCTGCGCTGGCAGATGGGGCGCGAGTTCTCGGTGCAGACCGTGGGCATCGCCAAGCATGCCGGCGAGGCGCTCGGCCGGCCGGGCTCGGAGGTCTACCGCCGCTGGCACGAGGTGCTGCTGAACTACCGCCGCGACACGCGTGAGAACGCGCCGCTGCGGCACGGGGCGGTCTGGCTGACGATCTACCCGACCGTGATGGTCGAGTGGTATCCGCACGTGCTGGTGGTGTCCTCGCTGTACCCGCGCGGGCCGCGCAAGACGCTGAACGTGGTCGAGTTCTTCTATCCCGAGGAGATTGCCGCCTTCGAGCGCGAGTTCGTCGAGGCCCAGCAGGCCGCCTACATGGAGACCTGCGTCGAGGACGACGAGATCGCGCTGCGCATGGACGCCGGGCGCGAGGCGCTGTGGCGGCGCGGCGACGACGAGCGCGGCCCCTACCAGAGCCCGATGGAAGACGGCATGCAGCAGTTCCACGAGTGGTACCGGCGACAGATCGCCAGCGCGGGGCTGCGCGCATGAGCATCGCCGCAGCGGGCGGCTGCTCGCGCGACCGGGCGCGCGGGGGGCGGTGATGGCCGACTTGCCGCGGCCGCTGATCGACGCGCCGACGCTAATCGAACGGCTCGCCGCAAGGCAGCCGACGCGCGTGTTCGACGTGTCCTTCGACCTCGCCGACAGCGCCGCCGGGGAACGCGCCCATGCCGAGGCTCATGTGCCGGGCGCCTACCACCTGCACCTCGACCGCGACCTGGCCGACCACGCCCCCGCAGCCGACGGCCGGCCCCGCGGGCGCCATCCGCTGCCGACGCGCGCGGCCTTCGCGGCCACGCTGGGGCGCTTCGGCGTCGACGCGGCGCGGCCGGTCGTGGTCTACGACCGCAGCGGCGGCATGTACGCGGCGCGCGCGTGGTGGATGCTGCGCTGGATGGGGCACGACGCGGTCGCGCTGCTCGACGGCGGCTGGGCCGCCTGGCGGGCCGCCGGCGGCGCGGTCGAGACCGAGGCCCCGGTGCCGCCGATGGCGACCCACTACGTGCCGAGCGCGCCTCGGGTGCACACGGTCGACGCCGGCATGCTGCTGCGCGGCCTGGGCCGCTGGCGCCTGATCGACGCACGCGCGCCGGAGCGCTTCCGCGGCGACGTCGAGCCGCTCGACCCGGTGGCCGGCCACATCCCCGGGGCGCTGAACCGCCCGTTCAAGAACAACCTGGGCGCCGACGGCCGGTTCCGGCCGGCGGCGGCCTTGCGCGCCGACTTCGCGGCGCTGCTCGGCGAGGCGCCGGCCGACGAGGTCGTGCACCAATGCGGCTCGGGCGTCACCGCCTGCCACAACCTGCTCGCGATGGAGGTGGCCGGCCTGTCCGGCGCCGCGCTCTACCCCGGCTCCTGGAGCGAGTGGTGCGCCGACCCGGCCCGGCCGGTCGCGCGCGGCTGAGCCAGCGCGGACCCCGCCGCGACCTCGGCGTCGCGCGATCCCCGCAGCCTTGACGCGCCGCGCATTGATCTGCCCCAATGTCGGCCGGCACCACCGCGGTGTAGCCTTGCGTCGCGGGGCCGGTGCCCCGATGGAGGGCTCTCGCATGTACCAGCACATCCTCGTCCCCACCGACGGCAGCGAAGTCACCTCGAAGGCGGTCGCGACCGCGATCGGCCTGGCCAAGGCACTCGGCTCGCGCCTGAGCACCGTCAGCGTCAAGGAACCCTTCCCGTACTCGGCGATCAGCGAAGTCCAGCCGGTCCCGCCGCAGGAGTTCTTCGACGCCCAGGAGGCGTTGGCGCGCAAGCGCATCGACCAGGTCGTCGCCGCCTGCAGCGCCGCCGGGATCGGCTGCCATGCGACGACCGTCGAGGCCGGCCACCCCTACGAGGCGATCATCGAGCACGCCCGCGAGCGCGGCTGCGACCTGATCGTGATGGCCTCGCACGGCCGGCGCGGCATGAGCGCGCTGTTGCTCGGCAGCGAGACCCAGAAGGTGCTGACGCACACCAGCATCGCGGTGCTGGTGGTGCGCTGAGCGTTCAGTCCGTCAGCAGCTGCGGCGCGCCGCCGCGGTGGCGCACGACGCCCTCGCGCAGCTCGAGCGCATCCTCGACACACCAGCGCAGCGCCATCGGGTAGAGGCGGTGCTCCTGCTGCAGCACGCGCGCCGCAAGCGCGTCGGGGGTGTCCTCGGGCAGCACCGGCACCATCGCCTGCGCGACGATCGGGCCGTGGTCGAGTTCGGCGGTGACGAAATGCACCGTCGCGCCGGCCAGCTTGCAGCCGGCCGCCAGCGCGCGTTCGTGGGTGTGCAGGCCCGGGAAGGCCGGCAGCAGAGAGGGGTGGATGTTCAGCAGGCGTCCGGCGTAGCGCTCGACGAAGCCCGGCGTCAGGATGCGCATGAAACCGGCCAGCACCACCCAGTCGGGCCGGTGCGCGTCGATCGCCGCCGCGAGCGCGGCGTCGAAGGCTTCGCGGCCCGCGTGGGCACGGTGGTCGACCGCGCCGGTGGCGATGCCACGCGCCCCCGCCCACGCCAGCCCGCCCGCCTCGGGGCGGTTGCTCAGCACGGCCACGATCTCGGCCGGCCAGCCCTCGCGCGCGTAGGCCTGGACGATCGCCTCCATGTTGGAGCCGCGGCCGGAGATGAGGATGACGATGCGCTTCACGGCGCCGCAGTGTAGGCGCGCGGCGGCCCGGTTCCGGGGCGCCCGGCATAATTTCCGGTTCCGGTCGATCGCGGCCTTGCGGTTTTTCCTCGCGCATGAACACCCTGCCCCCCACCGCACGCCTTGAGCCCATCGGTCGCTTCGAGGCGATCGCCGGGCTGGTGCTCGTCCTCGCGAGCGCCGTGCTCGTCGCGATCGCCTGGAGCGGCAACGAGACGCTGATGCACTGGCTCACCAGCGAGGAAGGGCCGCTGGAGTGGCTGTCGGCCCGTGCCTGGTTCGTGATCGCCGCGCTGCTGCTGTGGCGCGGCCCGCGCGGCGCGACGCTGTACGCGCTCGCCGCGCTGGCCGTCGTCTTCGGCCTGCGCGAGCTCGACCTGCACAAGGTGGTCGCGCACACCAGCTTCCTGAAGAACGCCTTCTACCGCGACCCGTCCATCTCGAGCGCCGACAAGGCGCTCGGCGGCGCGCTCGCCTTCGGCACGGTCGGCATCGTGCTGACGGGGCTGCTGCTGGGCGCCCGCGCCTACCTGCGCCGGCGGCTCTACCGCAGCAGCTGGGGCCGCGTGGTGCTCGGCGCGGCCGTGCTGCTCGTGCTGTCCAAGCTGCTCGACCGCATCCCGGCGACGCTGTCGGTCGACTACGGCATCGCGCTCGAGACGCACCTCAAGGCGGTGGTGTCGCTGCACGAGGAGTGGCTGGAGTGCTACGTCCCGCTGCTCTACGTCGCCGCAGCCTGGCGTGCGCCCGCCTGAGCCGCGCGATGGATCTGGCGCTGATCCGCACGGTGCTGGTGTACGCGCTGCCCGTGCTGTTCGCGATCACCGTGCACGAGGCCGCGCACGGCTATGCGGCCCGCCATTTCGGTGACCCGACCGCTGCCGCGCTGGGCCGCATCTCGCTGAACCCGCTGCGCCACATCGACCCGATCGGCACCGTGGCGATGCCGGTGCTGCTGTACCTCGCCACCGCCGGCGCCTTCGTGTTCGGCTACGCGAAGCCGGTGCCGGTGGACTGGCGCCGGCTGCGCCACCCGAAGCGCGACATGGTCTGGGTCGCCTTCGCCGGCCCCGGCGCCAACCTCGCGCAGGCCGTTGGCTGGGCGCTGTTCGGCGCGCTGCTGCTCGCGCTCGGCAGCGAGGAGCCCTTCTTCCTGCTGATGGCCAAGGCCGGCGTGCTGGTGAACCTCGTGATGTTCACCTTCAACCTGCTGCCAGTGCCGCCGCTGGACGGCGGGCGCATCCTGGTCGGTCTGCTGCCGCCGCGGCTGGCGCTGCCGGTCGCGCGGCTCGAGCCCTACGGCTTCTTCATCGTCGTCGGCCTGCTGGTCGCCGGGCTCGTCAGCGCCTGGTGGATGCTGCCGATCCTGCGCACGCTGCTGGCCCTGATGGGCGCGCTGCTGCCCGCGTTTCCCTCCGTGATGGGTGTCTCCTGATGAAACTGCGCGTCCTCACCGGCATCACCACCACCGGCACCCCGCACCTGGGCAACTACGTCGGTGCGATCCGCCCCGCGATCGTCGCCAGCCGCGAGGCCGACGTCCAGAGCTTCTTCTTCCTGGCCGACTACCACGCGCTGATCAAATGCGACGACCCGGACCGCATCGAGCGCTCGCGACTGGAGATCGCCGCCACCTGGCTGGCCTGCGGCCTGGACCCGCACCGCGTCATCTTCTACCGCCAGAGCGACCTGCCCGAGACCACCGAGCTGTCCTGGCTGCTGACCTGCGTGACGCCCAAGGGCCTGATGAACCGCGCGCACGCCTACAAGGCCGCGACCGACGTCAACGAGGCGAGCGGCACCGACACCGACGACGGCGTCACGATGGGCCTGTTCAGCTACCCGGTGCTGATGGCCGCCGACATCCTGCTCTTCAACGCCCAGCGCGTGCCGGTCGGGCGCGATCAGGTCCAGCACATCGAGATGGCGCGCGACGTCGCGCAGCGCTTCAACCACCTGTTCGGCCAGGGCCACGACCTGTTCGTGCTGCCGCAGGCCGAGGTCGAGGAATCGGTCGCGACGCTGCCCGGCCTGGACGGGCGCAAGATGAGCAAGAGCTACGACAACACGATCCCGTTGTTCGAGGGCGGCCCGAAGGCGCTGCAGGCGGCGGTCGCGAAGATCGTGACCGACTCGCGCCTGCCCGGCGAGCCCAAGGACGCCGAGGGCACGCCGCTGCTGACGATCTATGACGCCTTCGCGACGCCCGAGCAGCGCGGCGCGGAAGGCGGCGCGCTGCAGGGCGGGCTGGGCT
>DATMJX010000122.1:0-2059 GCA_035553715.1 Methylibium sp. | reverse complement strand
AGATCGTCATCGTCGCCGCCGCCCGTACCGCCGTGGGCAAGTTCGGCGGCACGCTGGCCAAGACCCCCGCCCCCGAGCTCGGCGCGGCCGTCATCAAGAGCTTGCTCGAGCGTGCCAGGCTTGCGCCTGAGCAGGTGGGGCAGGTCATCCTCGGGCAGGTGCTGACCGCCGGCAGCGGCCAGAACCCGGCGCGCCAGTCGACACTGAAGGCCGGCCTGCCCCACGCGGTGCCTGCGATGACGATCAACGTCGTCTGCGGCTCGGGCCTGAAGGCGGTGATGCTGGCGGCCCAGGCCATCCGCGACGGTGATGCCGAGGTCGTGATTGCCGGTGGCCAGGAGACCATGAGCCTCGCGCCGCACGTGCTGATGGGCTCGCGCGACGGCCAGCGCATGGGCGACTGGAAGATGGTCGACTCGATGATCAACGACGGCCTGTGGGACGTCTACAACCAGTACCACATGGGCATCACGGCCGAGAACGTGGCCAAGAAGTACGGCATCTCGCGCGAGGAGCAGGACGCCTTCGCGCTCGCCTCGCAGATGAAGGCGGCGGCCGCGCAGGACGCTGGCAGGTTCAAGGACGAGATCGTGCCCTTCAGCATCGCGCAGAAGAAGGGCGACCCGATCGTCTTCGCGGCCGACGAATTCCTGAACCGCAAGAGCAGCGCTGAAGGCCTGGCCGGCCTGCGTCCGGCCTTCGACAAGGCCGGCGGCGTGACCGCCGGCAATGCCTCGGGCATCAACGATGGTGCTGCCGCGGTGCTGGTGATGAGCGCGGCCAAGGCCGACCAGCTCGGCCTGAAGCCGCTGGCGTGCATCGCCTCCTATGCCAGCTCGGGCCTGGATCCGGCGATCATGGGCATGGGCCCGGTGCCGGCCAGCCAGAGTGCCCTTGCGCGCGCCGGCTGGAAGGCCGCCGACCTGGACCTGCTCGAGATCAACGAGGCCTTCGCGGCCCAGGCCTGTGCCGTCAACAAGGAAATGGGCTGGGACACCAGCAAGATCAACGTCAACGGCGGCGCGATCGCGATCGGCCACCCCATCGGCGCCTCGGGCTGCCGTATCCTTGTGACGCTGCTGCACGAAATGCAACGGCGCGACGCCCGCAAGGGCATCGCCTCGCTGTGCATCGGTGGTGGTATGGGCGTTGCGCTGACGGTGGAGCGCTGAGCCGGGAATCGCTGCGCGCGGGCACACCCCTGAGGGTGTGCACCGAAGCGGCATGGTCCCGGTGTTCGCAGAACGGCCGGCGTGACACTTGCATGGTCGCATGCACCCGGGCGAACCCCGTTGACCACCCGAGGCCTGGAGCCTCACGCTAGGAACGTCGTTCGACGCGACGGTCACCAAAACACAGGAGCACAGAAATGAGCAAGAAGGTCGCTTACGTCACCGGCGGCATGGGAGGCATTGGTACCGCGATCTGTCAGCGGCTGCACAAGGACGGCTTCAAGGTCATCGCCGGCTGCGGTCCGAGCCGCGACTTCCAGAAGTGGCTCGACGAGCAGAAGGCGCTGGGCTACGAGTTCTATGCCAGCGTGGGCAACGTGGCCGACTGGGACAGCACCGTGGCGGCCTTCAGCGCAGCGAAGGCGGAACATGGCCCGATCGACGTGCTGGTGAACAACGCGGGGATCACGCGCGACCGCATGTTCCTGAAGATGACGCCGGAAGACTGGAAGGCGGTCATCGACACCAACCTCAACAGCATGTTCAACGTCACCAAGCAGGTGGTGCCGGGCATGGTGGAGAAGGGCTGGGGGCGGATCATCCAGATCAGCTCGGTCAACGGCGAGAAGGGGCAGGCCGGCCAGACGAACTATTCGGCGGCCAAGGCGGGCATGCACGGCTTCACGATGGCGCTGGCACAAGAGCTGGCCGGCAAGGGCGTCACGGTCAACACCGTGAGCCCGGGTTACATCGGCACCGACATGGTCCGCGCGATCAAGCCCGAGGTGCTCGAGAAGATCGTCGCGACGATCCCCGTCAAGCGCCTCGGGGCGCCGGAGGAGATCGGCTCCATCGTCGGCTGGCTGGCTGGCGACGACAGCGGCTTC
>DATMJX010000121.1:0-4513 GCA_035553715.1 Methylibium sp. | reverse complement strand
GTCGAGCAGGCGGCCTGGCAGGCGCTGTCGGCGACCTTCGCCGCCGGCGCGGCCGGCAGCGCCCCGGCGATCCGCGTCTATTACCGCTGGCGTCAGCGCCGCACCAAGAAGAAGGCCGGCAACGTCGCCGACTTCTGCCGTCGCTGGGGGCGCGACTACCGCTACATGGTCGTGCTCGACGCCGACAGCGTGATGAGCGGCGAGGCGATCCTGTCGATGCTGCGGGTGATGGAGGCGCGCCCGCGCGTCGGCATCCTGCAGACCGCGCCGCGCGCCTGCGGCCACGACTCGCTGCACGCGCGCGTGCAGCAGTTCGCCGGCCGCGTCACCGGCGCGCTGTTCAGCGCCGGCCTGCGCTACTGGCAGCTCGGCGAGTCCCATTACTGGGGCCACAACGCGATCCTGCGCGTCGAGCCCTTCATGCGCCACTGTGCGCTGGCGCCGCTGCCCGGCACCGGCGGGCTGTCCGGCGCGATCCTCTCGCACGACTTCGTCGAGGCCGCGCTGATGCGCCGCGCCGGCTACGAGGTCTGGCTCGCCCCGGACATCGAGGGCAGCTTCGAGCAGCCGCCGCCGCACCTGCTCGACGAACTGCAGCGCGACCGCCGCTGGTGCCAGGGCAATCTGCAGAACGCGCGCCTGGTCGCGGAGCCGGGGCTGGCGCCGGTGCACCGGGCGATGTTCGTCACCGGCGCGATGTCCTACCTCGCCTCGCCGCTGTGGCTGGCCTTCGCGCTGATCGGCCTGCTGCCCTGGCTGGCGGATGGCACGGTGAGCGCCGAGCCCGCGCTGCCGCTCGGCGCGCTGCTGCTGTGGGGGCTGACGCTGGCGCTGCTGTTCGTGCCGCGCGTGCTCGCAGTGCGCCTCGTGGTGCTGCGCGGCGAGCAGGCGGCCTATGGCGGCACGCGCAAGCTGATCGCCAGCGCGGTGCTCGAGGCGCTGCTGTCAGCGCTGCTCGCCCCGGTGCGCATGCTCGCGCACTCGCTGTTCGTGCTGGGCGCGCTGACCGGCCTGAAGCTGCAGTGGAAGTCGCCGTCGCGCGAGGCGACCGATGTCGGTTGGCGCGAGGCCGCCGCGCGCTTCGGCGTCAGCGGCGTGCTCGCCGTCGGGGTCTGCGCCTGGTGGCTGGCCGGCCAGCCGCAGGAGGCCTGGCGGGTGCTGCCGCTGGCCCTCCCCCTGGCACTGGCCGTGCCGCTGGCGGTGCTGAGCAGCCGCCGCTCGCTCGGGCTGGCCTGCAAGCGCCAGGGTTGGCTGCTGACCCCCGAGGAGTCGCGCACGCCGGCGGTGCTGCGGCAGGCGCACGGGCATGCCGCGCCGCCGGCCGAGCCCCTGAGCATCGTCGTGACGCCCGCACATGCCGTGCGCCCGACGCCGGCCGGCTCGGCACTGGCCTGGAGCGGCCGCGGCGTCGCGCTGGCCGGCCTGGCGGCCGGCCTGATGGCGCTGGCGCTGCCGCGCCCGGTCGCCACCGGCGGGCTGTCGAGCGCCGACCTCGCCGCGCTGCGCATCGTGATGCAGGCGCAGAGCCCCTCGGCGGCGCCGCGGGTGCTCGTGCAGCGCCCGGCCCGCATGACGCGGGTCTCCGACACGGAGCCGCGCCGTCCGCGGCGCGTGACCTCGATCTGAGCGCGCGGGGGGCCGCAAGACGGCCCCGCGCGGCCCGGTGATCGGGCCTAGCCGCGCCGCTGCAGCTTGGCGAAGGCCGCCGCCATCGCGCCGGCCGGGCTCGGCTCGGCGCGGCCGGCACGGCTGCGCTCGTCGCGACCGGCGGGCCGGTAGGCGTTGCCGCCCCCGCCAGCCGTCCGGGCGGCCGTGTCCAGCTTCATCGTCAGCGAGATCCGCCCCCGCGCCAGGTCGACCTCGAGCACCTTGACCTTGACGATGTCGCCGGTCTTGACGACCTCGCGCGCGTCGTTGACGAACTTGTTCGACAGCTGGCTCACGTGCACCAGCCCGTCCTGGTGGACGCCAAGGTCGACGAAGGCGCCGAACTGCGCGACGTTGCTGACCGTGCCCTCGAGCGTCATGCCCGGCTGCAGGTCCTCGATGTCCTCGACGCCGTCGTTGAAGCGCGCGACCTTGAAGTCGGGTCGCGGATCGCGCCCCGGCTTCTCCAGCTCGGCGAGGATGTCCTTGACGGTGATCGCGCCGAAGCGCTCGTCGGCATAGGCCTCGGGCTTGAGCTTGCGGATCACGTCACTGTTGCCGACCAGATCGCCGATCGGGCGCTGGAGCGCGGCGATGATCTTCTCGACCACCGGGTAGGTCTCCGGGTGCACGCCCGAGACGTCGAGCGGGTTGTCGCCGTCGCGGATGCGCAGGAAGCCGGCGGCCTGCTCGAAGGTCTTGTCGCCCAGGCCCTGCACTTCGCGCAGCTGGCGGCGGTTGCGGAAGGCCCCGTGGGTATCGCGCCAGCGCACGATGCCCTGGGCGACCGCGTTCGACAGGCCCGAGACGCGCGCCAGCAGCGGCGCCGAGGCGGTGTTCAGGTCCACGCCGACAGCGTTGACGCAGTCCTCGACCACCGCGTCGAGCATGCGTGCCAGCGCGGACTGGTCGACGTCGTGCTGGTACTGGCCGACGCCGATCGCCTTGGGCTCGATCTTGACCAGCTCGGCCAGCGGGTCCTGCAGGCGCCGCGCGATCGAGACCGCGCCGCGCAGGCTGACGTCGAGCTCGGGCAGCTCCTTGCTGGCGAACTCCGACGCCGAATAGACCGAGGCGCCGGCCTCGCTGACGACGACCTTGTCGATCTGCGTGCCCGGCGCGAGCTGCTGGATCTTCTTGATCAGCTCGGCGGCCAGCTTGTCGGTCTCGCGGCTCGCGGTGCCGTTGCCGATCGCGATCAGGTTCACGCCATGCGTCGCGCACAGCCGCCCGAGCGTGTGGATCGCGCCGTCCCAGTCCTTGCGCGGCTCGTGCGGGTAGACCGTGGCGGTGTCGAGCACCTTGCCGGTGTCGCTGACCACCGCGACCTTGACGCCGGTGCGGATGCCCGGATCCAGCCCCATCACGACGCGCTTGCCGGCCGGCGCGGCCAGCAGCAGGTCGCGCAGGTTCTCGGCGAAGACCTTGATCGCGACCTGCTCGGCCTCCTCGCGCAGGCGCGCGAACAGGTCGCGCTCCAGGCTCAGGCTGAGCTTGACCTTCCAGGTCCAGGCGACGGTCTTGCGGATCAGCGCGTCGGCCGGGCGCTTGGCGTCGCTCCAGCCCAAGTGGCGCGCGATGCGGCCCTCGGCCTGCGACGGTTGCCCCGCTTGCAGCTCCTCGTCGATGGCTAGCTTGGCGTCGAGGATCTCGAGCGTGCGGCCTCGGAACACCGCCAGCGCACGGTGCGAGGGCACGCGGCCGATCGGCTCGTCGTAGTCGAAGTAGTCGCGGAACTTCGCGACCTCGGGGTCCAGCTCGTTCTTGCCATCGAGCTTCTTCGAACGCAGCAGCCCCTCGTCCCACAGCCAGGCCCGCAGGCCCTGCACCAGCACCGCGTCCTCGGCCCAGCGCTCGGCCAGCAGATCGCGCACGCCGTCGAGCACCGCAAAGGTATCGGCGAAGCCGGCGTCGGCGTTGACAAAGGCCGCCGCCTCGGCCTGCGGGTCCAGCGTCGGGTCGGCGAACAGCTTGTCGGCCAGCGGCTCCAGCCCGGCCTCGCGGGCGATCATGCCCTTGGTACGGCGCTTGGGCTTGTAGGGCAGGTAGAGATCCTCGAGCTCCTGCTTGGTCGGCGCGGCCTCGATCGCGGCGCGCAGCTCGGGCGTCAGCTTGCCCTGCTCCTCGATGCTCTTGAGCACCGCGGCGCGGCGCTCCTCGAGCTCGCGCAGGTAGGCCAGGCGAGCCTCCAGCTCGCGCAGCTGGGTGTCGTCGAGGCCGTCGGTGGCCTCCTTGCGGTAGCGGGCGATGAAGGGCACGGTGGCGCCGCCGTCGAGCAGCTCGACGGCCGCGTTCACCTGGGCCGGCCGGACCTTCAGCTCGGCCGCCAGTTGCAACAGGATCTTGTCCAAAGCATCGGGCCCCGCGGCGCGGGGCGGTTCGTCACGAAAGGCGGCGAGTTTAGCCAGCGCACCGCCGCGCCGACGCCGCTCCGAATGTGCTTGTTTTCCGCCGCGCCGACGCCGAAGCTAGGACCCTGGTGTGCCCTTTCACCGCGGTGCCCGGGCCTGCAGCGCCTCCCCGGACACGCGCACCAGCGCGACGGGGCGTTGCGCACCGGGGAACGCTCATGCCCACCTTCATCACCCTCGCCAACTTCACCGACCAGGGCGCCCGCACCATCAAGGACTCGCCCGACCGCTACGCGGCCTACAAGCAGCTCGCCGAGGCCAGCGGCATCACCGTCAGGAGCGTGCACTGGACCGAGGGCCGCTACGACCTCGTGCTGATCGTCGAAGGTCCGGAGGACGCGGTGATGACCACCGCGCTGAAGATGGCCTCGCTGGGCAACGTGCGCACACAGACGCTGCGCGGCTACACCGAGAAGGAGATGCGCGGCTTCGTCGCGAAGCTCTAGGCTGACGCC